>CANRHK010000189.1 GCA_947630395.1 uncultured Oscillospiraceae bacterium | reverse complement strand
TGTGTGCGTAAAGAAACATGTTTCTTATGCGGAGTGGAACGGAGCAGACAGCAGTCGGTCAACGTAAAAAACGTACAGCGAACCCAAAGCGAAGGTCCGCGAAGCGGACTGGGCGCCGCATAGATCTGTCCGTACAACAGTCCTAAAATAGCCGCTTCGCCTCATATACGGACGGCAGGAAGGTAGACCGGACAGACTGGCAAGAAAGCGCAAAACTAAACCCCAAATTAGGGTTCTCAGGGGGGAACCCCCTGAGTGCCCTTTTGCCTACTTTTCCGGCAAGGGAAAAGTAGGCCGGGGCGTGGGGGTGGAACCCCCACATCCCCTCTCCTGGCAGGGACGCTCGGGATGGGGCAGGAAGCCCCATAGCACCTATCCCAAATACTCTTTTAGTTTTTTTTCAAAAACAGCAAGCGCCTTCCCGCGGTGGGACACCGCCGCCTTCTCCTCCGGCGTCAGCTGGGCGTAAGTCTTCTTCAGCTCCGGTAGGAAGAACACCGGGTCATACCCGAATCCCCCCGTACCCTGGGGGGCAAAAGCAATCGTGCCGGGGCAGATCCCCTCCGCCTCAATGGTGTCCCCACTGGGGAACACACAAGCAATGCAGCTGGTAAAATGCGCCGTCCGGGTGTGGGCCCCCCGCATGTTGGCCAGCAGCAGCTTGTAGCGGCTCACGTCGTCGTACTCCGGGCCGCCGTAGCGGGCGGAATACACCCCCGGCGCGCCGTTCAGGGCGTCGCAGCAAACCCCGGAGTCATCCGCGATGGCGGGTAGGCCGCTGGCCTCCATCACCGCCCTGGCTTTCAGCAGGGCGTTCTCCGCGAAGGTCTCGCCGGTCTCCTCTACATCCACCTGGAGGCCCAGATCCGCCTCCATCACCACCTCCACCCCATGGGCGGAGAGGATGGCCTGCATCTCGGCCAGCTTATGTTTATTCTGTGACGCAAGGACAAATTTCATATCAGATATGCCCTCCCAAAATCTCTTTCTGTTTGGCAATCAGCTGTTCAATGCCTCCGGCGCAGAGCCGCACCAGCTCCCGCTGTTCACTGACGGTAAAGCTGCGGCCCTCGCCGGTGCCCTGGATCTCCACGATGGCGCCGGCGTCGTCCATGACGCAGTTGAGATCCACCATGGCGTGGCTGTCCTCCTCATAGCAGAGGTCCAGCATGGGCCGGTCATCAATGATGCCGGCGGACACCGCCGCCACATAGCGCTTGATAGGATTCTCTGTGATCCAGCCCAGCTCCAGCATCTTCCGGCAGGCCAGGGCCAAGGCGATAAATCCGCCGGTGACGGAGGCCGTCCGGGTGCCACCGTCGCCCTGCAAAACGTCGCAGTCGATGGTGACAGTCCTGTCCCCCAGGGCCGTGAGGTCTACAGCGGCCCTGAGGCTGCGGCCAATAAGCCGCTGGATCTCGGCGCTGCGGGGGCTTAATTTCAGCTTGCTGATGTCCCGGCGGCTGCGCTCCCGGTTGGCCCGGGGCAGCATGGAATACTCCGCTGTCACCCAGCCGGTTCCCTCGGGCACGTGGCTGGGGGTCCGGTCCTCCACGCTGGCGCAGCAGAGGACCTTGGTGTGGCCGCACTGGATGAGGACGCTGCCCTCGGCGTAGTCCACAAAGCCCGTTGTGATGACCACCGGGCGCAGTTCGTCAAAATGTCTTCCGTCGATACGGGTCATGGATTCCGCTCTCCTTTGTGATTATCTCTGTATGTGTCGCCCCGGTAAGCGGGAAGTTCGTGGTGTCTGTTCACTAACAACTTAATGCCAAGGGTGAAAACCGCGCCTCCCATCAAAACGAAAAGGCTCCACAGAATATTCCAATATGACGCGCTAATATCGTACATTTTCAAAATAAGTTCATGCCAAAATTCCCATCCAATCAAAATGGCAATGACATCAAATAAAACATAGCCCCCTCCAAAAACATATATCCATCTCCACCAATAATTATGGCGCAGATTTTTCAAAAAAGTCTTTAGACCCAGGACACATAGGACTGCTAAGAGCCCCATGAGCACAAAATAAAACAAATTTTTATGTTCCAAAACATCGAGCCAAAAATCCGCATAAGATTTTCTGTCAAATAGTCCCCAAATCCTATGAAGATGAAATGTTCCAAAGAAGATAAAAACCCAGGGTTCAAATGCTGCAATCTGTTTCATCGCTTCCTCTGCTGAATCACGATTTAGCGGCGGCCCTTTTACCGGCAGTACAACGCCGCGAAGCCTTAAATCAGGGCCCCCACGTAGTCCTTGGCATCGAAGGGCTGGAGGTCGTCGATGCCCTCCCCCAGGCCCACGAACTTGACGGGCAGTTGAAGCTCCTGGGCGATGGCGATGACGATGCCGCCCTTGGCGGTGCCGTCCAGTTTGGTGAGGATGATGCCGGTGCAGCCGCAAGTCTCCTGGAACTGTTTGGCTTGGATAAGGCCGTTCTGGCCGGTGGTGGCGTCCAACACCAGCAAGGTTTCCAGGGCGGCATCCGGCAGCTCACGGTCGATGATCCGGCGCAGCTTTGCCAGCTCGGCCATGAGATGGGCCTTGTTGTGGAGGCGGCCGGCGGTGTCGCAGATGACCACATCCGCCCTGCGGGCCTTGGCGGCCTGGAGGGCGTCAAAGAGGACCGCGCCGGGGTCGGCGCCCTCGTGCTGACGCACCAGCTCGCAGCGGGCGCGATTGGCCCAGATTTCCAGCTGGTCGGCGGCGGCGGCCCGGAAGGTATCCCCGGCGCAGAGGAGGACTTTCTTTCCCTTGCGGCGGAGGCTGTTGGCCAGCTTGCCGATGGAGGTGGTCTTGCCCACACCGTTGACGCCAATGACCAGAATCACGGAGGGCCTGGTTGAGAGGTTCAGACTCTGGTCACCCACATTTAGCTTCTCCGCCAGGATCTCCCGGAGACAGGCCTTCACCGGCTCCTGGCCGGAGATCTTGTCCTCAATCATCCGCTGGCGGAGTTCTTTCACCGCCTCGGTGGCGGTGGTGAGACCCACGTCCGCCAGGATCAGCATCTCCTCCAGGTCGTCGAAAAATGCTTCATCCGCTTCGCTGATAGCGGAACCAAACACGTCACCAAAGTAGATTTTTTTTAATTTTTGCCAAAAGCCCATTGGTTAAGCTCCTTTTTCCTTTTTATTATTGCATAGGGGCCTCCAGCCCCTCATTGGTCTTTTTCATTTCGTGGGCATGGACCCACACTCTGGGGTACTTTTTGCCCGTGCAAAAAGTACCCAAAAACACGCTCATGGGCTTCGCCCCTGAGAACCCTAACGTTGTGATGATTTTTTGCGCTCGTCCTGTGGTCTGTCCTGTCTAAACCGGACTCGCTCCCGTGTATGAGGCGAAGCGGCTGTTTTAAGGCTGTTGTACGTGGGTTCTCTATGCGGCGCCCGGTCGCCCTTCGGGCGACCTTCTCATTGGCCGAGCTGTACGACCCATCTCCCCCTCGCGGAGTGGAACGGAGCGACAGGAAGCAGCCGGTTAAGTAAAAAACAACCAGCGCACCCAATCCTCCCCGCCCCAGCGCATCAATCCGGGCAAGACCATACTAGAATAGCCGCTTCGCCTCATATACGGACGGCAGCGATTTAGACCGGACAGACGGGCAAGAAGGCGCAAAACAAAATCAAACATTGGGGTTCTCAGGGGGGAACCCCCTGAGTGCCCTTTTGCCTACTTTTCCGGCAAGGGAAAAGTAGGCCAGGGCGTGGGGCCGGAAGCCCCACATCCCCGTCCCGGCAGGGACTACCAGGGCGGGGCCGGCAGGCCCCACAGCGCCTATCCCCGCTTAGGGGATTTTCAACTCCCTCGCCACATCGTTTAAATCAATGGCCAGCAGCTTGCTGACGCCCTTCTCCTGCATGGTGACGCCATACAGAATGTCGGCGGCCTCCATAGTCCCCCGCCGGTGGGTGATGACAATAAACTGCGTCTTGTCAGAAATCCCCCGCATGTATTTTGCCACCCGGACCACATTGGCCTCGTCCAAAGCCGCCTCAATCTCGTCCATCACACAGAACGGCGTGGGATGTACCCTCAAAATCGCAAAATACAGCGCAATCGCCACAAACGCCTTCTCTCCGCCGGAGAGGAGCGACAATGTCCGCAGAGTCTTCCCCGGCGGCTGTACCTTGATCTCAATGCCGCAGTCCAAAATATTCTGCGGGTCCTCCAGCTCCAGCGTGGCCTTGCCGCCGCCGAAGAGGTCCCGGAAGGTCTCCTGAAACGCCTCCGTGATAAGCCTGAACTGCTCGGCAAAGATGCCGGTCATCTCCTTTGTGAGCTGATCCACAATCACCGACAGGGCGTCCTTGGACTGCTGCACATCGTCCCGCTGGCCGGACAGATAGGTGTACCGCTCGTTGACCCTGTCAAACTCCTCGATGGCCCCCACGTTCACATTGCCCAGAGAGCCAATCTCCCGCTTCAACTCACCGATCCGGCGGTTGGCCTTGGGAATACTCTCCAGCTCCATGCGCTGCTTCATGGCCTCGGAGTGGCTCAGCTCATAGGTCTCCCACAGCCGATCCAGGATGTTCTTCTCCTCATTGCCGCTGCCGGCAATCCGCTGCTCCAGGGCGGAGACCTGCTGCCCCGCCTCCAGCAGCTCATTGTTGCAAGCCTGCAAACGCCGGCTCATGGCGCCGCGGTCCGCCTCCAGGGCCAGCTTGGCCTCCTGGAGCCGGTGGAGCTCGGCCCGGAGGCCCTTGCTCTTCAGCCGCCAGGACGCCGCCGCGCCGGTGCGCTTTCCAATCTCCGCCTCCGCCTGAGCCG
>CANRHK010000188.1 GCA_947630395.1 uncultured Oscillospiraceae bacterium | reverse complement strand
GGGAGCTTACGTGAAATCCATGACGGACGCCCTCCCGTAACATCGCTGATACCGCGGCAGGGGAGCCGTGGGCCGCCCCTTTGTGCAGTTTGCAAATTATTTTTCAGGGAAGCGCAAAGTCTTTGTTGATCTTTGGAGCGGATTATTGTATAATATTGGCGTGATGGATTTTCATCACATCTGTTTGGATCAGACGATTAAAAAAAGGAGGAACAAACATGAAGAAAGTATTGGCTCTTCTGCTGGCGCTGGCCATGGCCCTGTCCCTGGTGGCCTGCGGCGGCGGAAACAACGGCGGAAACAATGGCGGCGGCAATAACGGCGGCGGCCAGAGCGACAACGGCGGCGGAAACAACGGCGGCGGGGACGCCGGCGGAGATACCGCCAAGCACATTAAGGTCGGCCTCATCTGCATCGGCGACGAGAACGACCAGGGCTACACCTACAACTTCATCCGCGGCCGCGATGCCGCCACCGAGGCGCTGAAGGCCAAGGGCATCGAAGTGGAGTGGGTGATGAAGTGGAACATCGGCGAGAACACCTCCTGCGAGGACGCCAACATTGAGCTGGCCGACGACGGCTGCGAGATCATCATCAACAACTCCTACGGCTTTGAGGAGTTCATGCTGAAGGTGGCCCCGGACTATCCCGACACCCTCTTTGTCTCCTGCACCAACCAGGCCAGCTGGTGCGACGACCTGGACAACACCGTCAACGCTTTCGCCAACATCTATGAGGGCCGCTACCTGGCCGGCGTGGCCGCGGGCATGAAGCTCCAGGAGATGATCGACAACGGCGAGATCACCGCCGACCAGGCCAAGATCGGCTACGTGGGCGCCTTCTCCTTCGCGGAAGTGATCTCCGGCTTCACCTCCTACTTCCTGGGCGCCAAGAGCGTCTGCCCCAGCGTGAGCATGGACGTCCAGTTCGTGGGCTCCTGGTCTGACGCCACCGAGGAGGGCAACGCCGCCTCCGCTCTGTGTGACGCCGGCGCCAAGCTCATCAGCCAGCACTCCGACAACACCACCCCCGCCACCACCGCCCAGTCCAAGGGCGCGTTCCACACCGGCTACAACAACGACATGACCACCGTGGCCCCCGAGGCCTCCATCATCGGCACCCGCATCGACTGGTCCATCTACTTTGAGGAGCTGATCGAGACCGTGGTCAACGGCGGCACCGTTCCCCAGGATTGGTGCAAGGGTATGGCCGACGGCGCTGTGGTCATGACCCCGCTGAACGAGGCCATTGCCGCCGAGGGCACCGCCGAGAAGCTGGCCGAGGTCGAGGAGAAGATCAAGTCCGGCGAGCTGCAGGTCTTCGACACCAGCACCTTCACTGTAAACGGCGAGACCCTCACCACCTATACCGACGCTTTCGGCCTGAACGGCGCCGAGACCATCTCGGACGGCGCGTTCCACGAGTCCACCGTCCAGTCCGCTCCCTACTTCGATATCCGCATCGACGGCATCAACTGGCTGAACGAGGCGTTCGGCTAAGCGAGGCCATAGTTCCCCACAGGGGGCTGCACCGCAGCCCCCTGTCTTCGTAAGTCCACCCACAGGCGGGGGCTCCTAACCTTTCCCGCTCCCGCCGGGATTCCACACAGAAAGGGATGAGATCCATTGGAAAAGACCCATGCCATCGAATGCAGGGGCATTGTCAAGCGCTTCGGCGAGGTGGTGGCCAACGACGGCATCGACCTGAGCCTGGACCGGGGGGAGATCCTGGCCCTGCTGGGCGAGAACGGCAGCGGCAAGACCACCCTCATGAACATGCTCTCCGGCATTTATTTCCCCGACGAGGGGGAGATTCTGGTGGGCGGCCAGCCCGTCTCCATCCGCTCCCCCAAGGACGCCTTTGCCCACGGCATCGGCATGATCCACCAGCACTACAAGCTGGTGGACGTGTTCACCGCCGCGGAGAACATCGTCCTGGGCCTGGACGAGAAGGGCAAGCTGGATATCAAGGCCGCCAACGAGAAGGTCAAGGCCATCTGCGACAGGTACGGTTTTGAGATCGACCCCACGCAGAAGGTGTACAACATGTCCGTCTCCCAGAAGCAGACGGTGGAGATTGTCAAGGTTCTCTACCGGGGCGCGGACATTCTCATTTTGGACGAGCCCACCGCCGTGCTGACCCCCCAGGAGACGGACAAGCTCTTTGCCATTCTCCGCAACATGCGCGACGACGGCAAGGCCATCGTCATCATCACCCACAAGCTCCACGAGGTAATGGACCTCAGCGACAAGGTGGCGGTGCTGCGGAAGGGCAAATACATCGGCACCGTGAACACCGCCGGGACCAACCCCCAGGCCCTCACCGACATGATGGTGGGCCACGCGGTGACCCTGAACATCGACAGGCCCCGGTACGACAAGCCGGTAGAGCGGCTGAAGCTTCAGGGTGTCACCTGCATAGACGGCGAGGGGGTCAAGCGGCTGGACGGCGTCAGCTTCACCGCCATGGGCGGCGAGATTCTGGGTGTGGCCGGCATCGCCGGGTCCGGCCAGAAGGAGCTGCTGGAGGCCATCGCCGGTCTGTACCCCTGCCAGGGCACCATCACCTACACCCCCGACGGCGACGCCCCCACCGAGCTGGTGGGCAAGACGCCCATGCAGATTCGCAAGGCCGGCGTGGCCACTGCCTTTGTGCCGGAGGACCGGCTGGGCATGGGCCTGGTGGGCTCCATGGGCATGACCAGCAATATGATGCTGCGCTCCTGGAAGAAGGGCAGGAGTCCCTTTGTAAACCGGAAGGACCCCAACGAGCTGGCCATGCGGGTCTGGAAGGAGCTGGAGGTGGTCACCCCCAGCACCGATTTCCCCGTGCGCCGCATGTCCGGCGGCAACGTGCAGAAGGTGCTGGTGGGCCGGGAGATCGCCAGCGCCCCCTCGGTGCTGATGACCGCCTACGCGGTGCGGGGCCTGGACATCAACACCTCCTACACCATCTACAATCTGCTCACCGAGCAGAAGATGAAGGGCGTGGCCGTCATATACGTGGGCGAGGATCTGGATGTGTTGCTGGAGCTGTGCGATCGGATTCTGGTGCTCTGCGGCGGCAGGGTCAGCGGCGTTGTGGACGCCCGGACCGCCACCAAGGAGGAAGTGGGCCTGCTCATGACCCGGGTAGGCGGAGGAAAGGAGGCGTCGGACCGTGCATGAACAGAAAACGCCACTGATTCGTCTCGCCAAGCGGGACGGCATGCCCGGGTGGCAGGCCTGGTGCATCCGCCTGGGATCCATTGTGCTGGCACTGCTGCTGGGCGGCGTGGTGGTGTCCCTCATCGGCGTCAATCCCATCAAGGCCTACGCCACCATCCTCTCCGGCGCCCTGGGCAAAAAATCCGCCATCCGGCAGACGGTGAAGATTGCCATCCCCCTGCTGGGCTGCGCCCTGGCCATCGCCCCATGCTTCAAGATGCGCTTCTGGAACATCGGCGCGGAGGGGCAGATCACCGCCGGGGCCATCGCGGCCAGCTACTTCGCCCTGTACTGGGTGGGCCGGGTGCCCAATATGATGCTCTTTGTCATCATGGCTCTGGCCGGGGCCATCGCCGGCGGCGTGTGGGCCCTGATCCCCGCCTTCTTCAAGGCCAGGTGGAACACCAACGAGACCCTGTTCACCCTGATGATGAACTACATCATCATCGGCGTGGTCCGCTGGCTCCAGGGCGGCCCCTGGGAGGGCCGGCCCGGCTCCCAGCTCGTCCCCACCTTCGACAGGGCGGCGTGGCTGCCCAAGGTCCTGGGCGTCCACTGCGGCTGGATCGTTGTGCTCATTCTTGTGGTGGTCGTGCATGTCTACATGAACCACACCAAGCAGGGCTATGAGATCGCGGTCATCGGCGACAGCGTCAATACCGCCCGGTACGCGGGCATGAACGTGGGCTACATCATGATGCGCACCATGTTCATCTCCGGGGCCATCAGCGGCCTGGTGGGCATGATCGTGGCCACCGGCGCGGACAACACCCTCTACGACGGCGTGGCAAACGGCGTGGGCTTCACCTCCATCACCGTGGCGTGGCTGAGCCAGCTCAACGCCTTCGCCATGGTGGCTATCTCCGGGCTGCTGGCGGTGCTGGAGAAGGGGGCGGACACCCTGAACACCCAACTGGCGGTGCCGGCGTCCCTCTCCGACATTATCACCGGCATCCTGCTCTTCTGCATGCTGGGCTGCGAGTTCTTCATCAACTACCGGCTCATCTTCCGGAAAAACAGCCATAAGGAGGGAGCGAAGGTATGAGTACATTCATTGCGCTGATTGTAGCCGCCATCACCTACGGCACGCCGCTCCTCTTCGGCACCCTGGGGGAGATTCTGACGGAGAAGTCCGGCAACCTGAACCTGGGCGTGGAGGGCATCATGTTCATGGGCGGCGCCATCGGCCTGGGCGGCGTGTACTACTACGAGAAGGCTGTGGGGACCGGGGCCAACGGCTACCTGGCGGTGATCATCGCTCTCGCCTGCGCGTTCCTGGCCGGGGCGGCGGCGTCCCTGATCTTCAGCTTCCTCACCATCACCCTCCGGACCAACCAGAACGTCACCGGCCTGGCCCTGGCCATCTTCGGCACCGGCATCGGACAGTTTGTGGGCGAGTACATGCGGGTCAGCGAGGGCGGCTACATCTCCATCGGCAACGAGCTCAAGGGCTACTTCGCCAACAGTCCCTTCCCGGCCGCGCTGCGGAATATTCCCGTGGCGGGCAGCCTGCTGTTCTCCCACAGCTTCTTCTTCTACATGGGCGTTATTCTGGCGGCGGTGATGTTCTGGTATCTGAACAAGACCCGGTCC
>CANRHK010000187.1 GCA_947630395.1 uncultured Oscillospiraceae bacterium | reverse complement strand
ATGCCCAAGAGCCTGGAGGCCTACTACCAGGAGGCGGGCCGGGCGGGCCGGGACGGCGATCGGGCGGAGTGCATCCTGCTGTTCTCCCCGGGGGACGTGGCCACCGCAAAATTCCTCCTCGCCAACAGTGGGGACAACGGGGACCTGACGGAGGAGGAGCGGGAACAGATTCGCCGCCAGGACCTGCACCGGCTGGACGCCATGGTGGGCTACTGCAAGACCGCCGATTGCCTGCGGAGTTACATCTTGCATTACTTCGGCCAGGAGTCGGCACGGCGATGCGAAAACTGCGGAAACTGCCGGGCGCAGTATGTCTGGACGGATATCACCCGGGAGGCCCAGATGGTGCTGTCCTGCGTCAAGCGGGTGCGGGACAAGCTGGGCTACCACGTGGGGGCGTCGCTGATCGTCCAGGTGCTGCGTGGCGGAAGGAGCGATCGGATCCGGGCCCTTGGGCTGGACAGCCTGTCCACCTACGGACTGATGAAATCCCTGTCCCGGGAAACGGTGCGGGAGTATATCGAATATCTGGAGAAGGAGCACTGCCTCTTTACCGAGCCGAAGCACATGACGCTGCGGCTGACGGATCGGGCCGGCAGGGTGCTGTTCCGCGGGGAGCGCATAGAGATGCCGCGGCGGATGGAGCGGGAGCCGAAACGGAAGCGGGACCGTGCCCGGAAAGGGTCCGTTCCGGCCCGGCAGGCCGCCCCGGAGGAGGGCTTGCTGTCCGCCTTGAAGGCGCTTCGAACGCGGCTGGCGGCGGAGGAGGGCGTCCCGGCCTACATCATCTTCTCCAACGCCGCCCTGGCGGATATGGCGGCCAGGCAGCCCCGGACGATAGAGGAATTTCTGGATGTCTCCGGGGTGGGCCAGGTGAAGGCGTCCCGCTATGGGGAGAAGTTTCTGCGGGAGATTGCCGCGTATCTGGGGGAATAGGCGCGGGAAACCAAAAGGCCGGGACAGACCGCGGCGGACGCCGCAGCCTGTCCCGGCGCTATTTGTCCTGCTTCCTATTTCGTCAGATAGTTCCTGACCAGAATCTGAAGGAGCTCATCCCGATCGATCTTGCGGATCAGGGTGCGCGCCTGATTGTGGTTTGTGATATAGGTCGGGTCCTCGGAGAGAATGTAGCCCACAATCTGATTGATGGGGTTATAGCCCTTCTCCTCCAGTGCTTTATACACTGTCAGCATAATACGGTGGATTTCCGCATCCTGATCAACCGCGAAATCAAACTTGCGGGTAAACTCGTCCACTCCAGGCACCACCTTTCCAGCATTAATACTAGTATACGCATTTTTTCGCGCGCTGTAAAGAGAAATTTTTTGAATGTTACAGGAATGTAATAAATAACTTACTGATATTCCATGTTTCAGAAGCGGAAGTCCACCGCGTCCAGGACCTCCCGGAGGCTCCGGCGCTGTGCGCCGCCCCGCCCCACCGTGTGGGGCGCGTGGATCATGGAGCTGAGGACGCTCTCCTCCGTGCTCTCCACCGCGGCCCGGAATACCATGTTCAGGTCATCGTCGTGGAGACGCTCCATGGCCAGAGGCTCTCCCGCGGAGGCATGAGGCACCCGGCCCGCCGTGGAGAAGGCCAAGGCGATCTCGCCGCTGCCATTGCCCGTGCAGCTGCCGGTGCGGGCCAGACCCGACTGGGCGCGCTTGGCCACCCGCAGAAGCTGCCGCCCGGAGAGGGGCGCGTCGGTGGCCAGCACGACGATGCAGCTTCCCTTCTCAGGCTCCTGCTCCCGGGCGTCCAGGTACCGTCGCCCCACCGGGATCCCCCCTACAAGAAGTTGGTCCAGGGATCCGAAGTTGGTCAGCAGCAGGGTGCCCAGGGTATACTGGCGGCCGTGGATCCGGAATACCCGGGAGGACGATCCGATGCCCCCCTTCAAATCGTAGCAGCTCATGCCGGTGCCGGCGCCTACCGCCCCCTCCTCAAAGCGGGTGCCGGCGCTCTCCAGCGCCCGGAACACGTCCGACTCCTGTACGGAGAGCAGGCGGATGTCGTTGAGCGTGCCGTCGTTGCACTCAAAGACCACCGGGTTGACAGTTCCGGCCTTCCGGCCGATATCCTCGTTTCTCTCCAGCATATAGCGGACAGCGGCGGTGAATACCGTGCCCACGGAGAGGGTGTTGGTGAAGAAGATGGGCGTCTCGACGGTTCCCATCTCCGCCACCTGGACCAGGCCGGCGCTCTTGCCGTAGCCGTTGATCACATGGACGGCGGCGCGGCACTTCTCGTGAAAGGTATCCCCGCCGTGGGGCAGCAGCACCGTAACGCCGGTGTGCACGTCCCCGCCGCTGAGGGTGGTGTGGCCCACCTGGACGCCGCTGACGTCGGTAATCAGATTCAGAGGGCCGGGCTGGATCGTCCGGGGGTAGCCCCCATAGCAATCAGGAAACCCCATAAGCTGTCACTCTCCTCTTTTTCTCCTCCCCCGCCCGGGCCGCTCCATCAGGTCCGGGCGGAGGCATAGTTTACCCTTACCGCAGCACCGCGCCGCAGTCCTTCTCCAAAGTCTCCAGGATGGATTTCACATCCGCGTCCGCCTCCTCGCCGGTCAGCGACCGGTCGTCGGCGCGGAGGGTCAGACTGAACGCCACAGACTTCTTTCCGGGGAGGATGCCGGGGCCCCGGTAGATGTCGAAGAGCTCCACGTGCTTGAGGAGGCCCTTGGCGCCCTTCCTGATAGCCGCCTCCAGGCGGCCCACGGTGACCGCCTCGGCGCACACCACGGCGATATCCCGATCCACGCTGGGGTACTTGGGCAGGGACACATACTCCGGGTCGGGACCGGCGGCCAGCGCCAGCTCGTCGAAGGACAGCTCGGCGCAGTACAGCTCCCCGTCCACGCCAAAGTTTTTCGCCACGGTGGGGTGAATCTGGCCCATAAAGCCCAGGCAGTCGGTGCCGCTCAGCACCGCCGCCACCCGGCCAGGGTGGTAAGGGGCCATGGTGCCGCCCCAGATTTCGGCGGAGGCGGCTTCAAAGCTTACATCCACCGCCCGGATGCCCCTCAAAACGGCCTCAACAGCCCCCTTGAAGGTGAAGAAGTCCATATCCTCGCCGTAGGCCCCCAGGGTCAAAACCTTGGCCTCGTTGGCAAGGCCGTCCTCCCGGCCTGGGAGATAGATCCGGCCCAGCTCGTAGAGCTTCACATTCTTATTCCGGTAGCTCCAGTTCCGGGCCAGGATCTCCAGCATGGAGGGCAAAGTGGTGGTGCGCATGATGGAGGTGTCCTCGCCCAGGGGGTTCAGAATCTTGAAGGAGTTCCGCTGGGCGAAATCCTTCGACCAGCCGATCTTGTCGTAGGCCGTGGGGGAGATGAAGGAGTAGGTGATGATCTCGTCGTACCCGCAGGTGCGGCAGAGCTCGCCCAGCTTGTTCTCCAGCTTCTGGGCGGGGGAGTAGCCGCCCTCGGTGGTCTGGCCCACCATCAGGGTGTTGGGGATGTTGTTGTAGCCGTGGAACCGGGCCACCTCCTCGGCCAGGTCCGCCATGCGCTTCACGTCGCCCCGCCAGGAGGGGACGGTGACCGCGTCCGGGTTCTCCTTCACCGCGAAGTCCAGCTTCCGGAAGATGGACAGCATCTCCTCCCGGCTGATGCCGGTGCCCAGCAGGGCGTTAATCTTGTCCACTTCCACCGGCAGCTCCACCGGGTGGGGCACGAAGTTCAGCATGTCAATGCAGCCGTCCACCACCTCGCCGGCGCCCAGCAGCTCCACCAGCTCGCAGGCCCGGTTCACGGCGGGCAGGGTGTTCATCACGTCCAGGCCCTTCTCGAACTTGGCGCTGGCCTCGGTGCGCATGCCCAGGGCCAGGGCGCCCCGGCGGATGCAGGTGCCGTCGAAGTTGGCGGACTCGAACACCACGTCCGTGGTGTCGGAGACAATCTCGCTGTTCAGACCGCCCATGATGCCGGCCAGGCCCACGGCTCGGGTGCCGTCGGCGATGACCAGGTGGTTGTGAGTCAGGGTGTGGGCCTGCCCGTCCAGGGTGGTGAGCTTCTCGCCCTCAGCGGCCCGGCGGACGATGATCTTGCCGCCCTTCACATACCGGTAGTCAAAGGCGTGCATGGGCTGGCCGTACTCCAGCATGACGTAGTTGGTGATATCCACGATGTTGTTGATGGGGCGCACGCCCATGGCCCGCAGCCGCTCCCGCATCCACTTGGGGGACGGGGCGATCTTCACGTTCCGCACCATCCGGGCGGTGTACCGGGGGCACAGCTCCGGGTCCGGGGTCTCCACGTCCAGCAGGTCCGTGAGCACGCCGGGGCCGCCTCCCTTCACCACCGGGGTGTGGAGGGTCAGGGGCTTGTCGAAGGTGGCGGCGGCCTCCCGGGCCAGGCCGATGACACTGAGGCAGTCGGGGCGGTTGGGGGTGATCTCAAACTCCACCACATGGTCGTCGGCGTTGATGACGGGCTTGATGTCGTCGCCGGGCTTCACGCCCTCCTCCTGGAGGACGAAGATGCCGTCGGCGATGCAGTGGGGGAACTCCCGCTGCTCGGCCCGGAGGTCCGCCAGGGTGCAGATGACGCCGCTCTTGGTGTTGAAAGCCACCATATCGCCGGTGTGGATGTTCTGGCAGGGGGTGGTAACGACAGCGCCGCTGGGGCCGTCCTTCTCCGCATAGGACAGCCGGCAGGTCCACTTCCCCTCCCCGTCGTATTTCACATCCTCCACTTTTGCGGCCAGGACCGGGCCGTAGATCTTGTGGCCGGGCTGCACGTCCGCGGGGATGGAGGGCTTGTCCGGGTCGATGGGGTGGTAGTCGCCCAGAATGGCGGCGGCGGTGATGACGCCGTAGGGGAAGTCCCGCTCGTCCAGGTTCAGCTCCTTGAGAGAGCACAGCATCCCC
>CANRHK010000186.1 GCA_947630395.1 uncultured Oscillospiraceae bacterium | reverse complement strand
CCGCCAGGGCGCCGAAGGTGCCGATCATCCCCTTCAGGAGGCCCGCCCCGGCCAGGAGGCTCTCCGACGCCTCGGAGAGGATGCCCCCCACCACCGGCACGGCGGCGGAGACCGCCGACTTGGCCAGCTTCACCGCCTGGGCGTCGGCGGCGCCGGCCACCGCGCCGCTGATGGTGAGATAGGCCGTGTAGCAGGTCAGCAGGCCACCCAGGGCCCAGCCGGTAATCTTCTTCAGCAGCTCCCCGATACGCTCCAGCGCCTCCCCCTCCACCACCGCGGAGGCGGCGGATATGCCGATGTACAGGTACACCATGGGCAGCAGCAGACGCTGGATGGCGGTGAGCAGCAGATCCGCGAAAAACACCGCCGCCACCTGCCGCACCGAGGCCGAAGTGATACCACCGGCGGCGGCCTCCGCGGCGGCCAGGGCGGGCAGCAGCGACTTGGAGAGCACCGCCATATTCTCCACGGTCTCCCGGCCCAGGCCGATGAGGGCGTTCAAATCCCCCGCCGCCGCCGCGGTGATCCAGAGAGCTCCCGCCATGGTCACGTACCGGCCCAGGGCGTCCTTCCCCGCCGGGGCGGCACTCTCCACCACCCCCAGCAGCACCACCCCGGCCATGATAGCCGCCACCGATCGGGCGCCGGAGAGGAGATAGTCCTTCAGGGCGGACGCCGCCTTGTTCCAGAGGGCTTGGACGCCGGAGAGCAGTCCGAAGCCGTCCTCCGCGTCGGCGCTCACCAGGCCCGCCGTCTCCGGCGACGCCGCCTCCAGATCCTCCGGCAGATCCGCCGCCAGGGCCTGTCCGGCCAGGAGGCAGGCACACAGGGCGGCAAACAGCAGCGCAGCCATCCGTCTTCCCATTTTCCCCACCCTCCTATGTAAAAAATCCCAGCAGCAGATCCACCACCGCCCGCAGCAGCGGCAGGGCGATGAGCAGCACCGCCACCGCCCCCGTGGTCTCCACCGCCGTGGCCAGGGCCTGGGATCCGCCGTCCTTGCACAGATCCGCGCCGAAGCGGGTCACCAGCGCCGCCGCCACGGTGCGCAGAAGGATGGACACGTGCCCCGTGTCCACCCCCGCTTTTTCAAAGAGCCCCCTGAGCTCCTCCATAAGCGGCGCGGCCAGGGCGGCGCAGCGGGTCATGACCACCACCAGAATGGCCGTGGTCAGCAGCAGGGCCTGCTCCGGGGTCTTCTTCCGCAGCAGCACCACCGGCGTGAGACAGGCGGCGCACAGGGCCGCCAGCAGCAGCGGCTCCACGGCCTAAAACCCGAAGAGGGTCTTGATGAGCTGGAAGAGATCGCTGATCTCCCGCACCAGCATCATCATCACCACCACCAGTCCCGCCAGCGTGGTCATCATCGCCTGCTCCTCCCGGCCCGAGCGGACCAGGAGCTGGTTGAGCACCGCCACCACAATGCCGATGGCCGCGATCCGAAAAATAAGATCAATATCCATACTTATATCAGCACCAGAATCAGCAGCAGCGCCCCGGACAGACACACCGCGGCGGAGATCCTCCCCCGCTGGGCCTGCCTGTCCGTCTCCTGCCGCAGAAATCCGGCCAGCTCCTCTCTCGTTTCCTCAATGGCGGCATCCAGCCGGCTGCCTCCCACCGGAAGCAGAGTGCCCAGCGGTGCCAGAATCCTCCCCAGGGGCGGCGGCAGTCCCAGGGCGGCGCTCCGCCAGCACTCCGGCAGGGACGCTCCCACCTGTCCCGCCTCCCGGATCCGCGCCAGGAGGGGTCCCCAGAAGACGGCCGCGCCCAATCCCTCCGTCAGTTCCCCCTCCAGCAGATCCGGCAGAGGCCGGCGCAGCACGCAGATCTGGTAGCGCAGCACCGCCAGCTCCCCCAGCAGGGCCCGTCCAACACGGATGGGCCGCAGATCCTCCCGCCGGCGCTGCGCCCAGGCGTATCCCGCCCCGCACAGCACCAGCGCCGCGCCTATCAGCTTCACGGCAGTCTCTCCACCCGGGCTGTCCGGCTGCCGCCCCGCCCCCGGATCAGGACTGCCCTCCGGAAGACGCCGCACTCCAGGAGGGCGCGTCCCACACGCCTGCCCTGCAAGTCCTGGAGGGAGGAAGCGTGAATGGTGGCGAAGAGGGCCACGCCGCAGCCGGCGGCGGTACACACCGCATCCACGTCCGCCGGCAGGGCCACCTCGTCCAGGGCGATGACCTGGGGGTTCATGCTGCGCAGGAGCATGGGCACCGCCAGGGCCTTGGGGCAGGCGTCCATCACGTCGGTGTGGTCCCCCACGTCCAGCTGGGGCCGGCCCCGGTGGACCGCCGCCAGCTCCCCCCGCTCGTCCACCAGGGACACCCGGCAGGGCGGCGCCAGCCTGCTCCCCCGGCTCACCAGCCGCACCAGGTCCCGGAGGAAGGTGGTCTTGCCGCCCCCCGGCGGGGAGAGAATCAAGGTACTGAGGGGACTGCCGCCCTCCACCAGATCGGGGAGGCTGGGCCGGGCTACCCCCTCGCGGACACGGGGGATCCGGATTGCCAGGGAGCTGACATCCCGCAGGCCCTCGTTCTTCTCCGCCTGGGGCAGGGCCGTGCCGCAGATACCTACGCGGAAGCCCCCCTCGGCGGTGATATAGCCGTGGCGCATGGTCTCGGCGGCGGCGTAGCGGGAGAACTCCGTGGCCCTGTCCAGCACCTGCTCCATGTCGCTGCGGATCACCCGGGTCCCGGCCAGCGCCTCCTCCCCCTCCGGCAGCGTCAGCTGGAGCGGCCTCTCGACCCGCAGGCGCAGCTCCTCCGCCTCCGCCTTCCGCCGCCTGTCCACCGCCAGCGCCGCCGCCCGCAGCCGCATGGGCAACAGGGCGCAGGCCTCGTCGTACCGGGCGGCGGCGTATTCCTCTGTCATGGCTGTCCCTCCCTCCTGTTCTGTCCCATGGTATGAGGGCATGTCCGCGTTTATGACTGGAACTGCGGGACGGCGCACGATGAAAATGGCCGGCCCTCCCGGGCCGGCCATTTTTCATAGGGAGAGCTTACCCCTTGCAGGCACAGTACTGCTTAGTGCCCTCGTAGTCGTTGGGATTGCTCAGGGTGTTGGGCGGGAAGAACTCGTTGACCGGGAAGCTGATGTTCTGGAACAGTTCGCAGGGGTCCTCGTTGGTGCAGCCGGCGTCGCAGTCCTTGTCGGGCATGCAGTAGTCGAAGACCGGCATCAGCAGCTGGCTGTCCCGCTCCAGGCGGATGATGGAGAACTGGCCCAGGGTCACAAAGGCCCGGCGGAAGTCGTCGCCCACGGTCAGCTCGCCGTCGAAGCACTGGCAGACGCAGGAGGGAATCTCGTACAGGTCGCAGTCGCAGCTGCGCTGCTCGCAGCACTCCACCAGCTTGGCGTCCAGGACGATGGGATCCACCGCCTCCACCACTGCGATGGGCATGTTGCTCTGCTCCAGGCACTGGCGGTCCAGGCTGTCCAGGCGCATGCGGGAGGAGAAGATCTTGGCGTTGCCCTCGCTGCCGAAGAGGATCACCCGCTTGTCAAAGACGCACAGGCCCTCCACCTCCACGGGCCGGGGGCAGGAGCAGTAGGCGTTGAGGGATACGCGGTAGAAAAAGCGCATATCCACGGTATAGAAGCCGCGGTTGAAGACCACCGGCTCCACGTCGATGTACGTGTACAGCAGCTCGGCCTTGCCGCCCTTGACAGTTTGGGCCCGGTTCAGGATATCCTGGCCGCAGGCCGTGGGATAGAAGCGCAGATCCTCGATGCAGTCCTTATCGCGGCAGCTGTCATAAATCTTCTTGGTATGGATGCAAACGGCCTCGCAGTTCTCCTTCATGTCGGAGACAGGGCCGGGAACAACACGTTCAGGCATATGGGACCTCCTAAAAGTAGTCAGTTGTCATGAAGGCGTCCGCCGCCGGTTCTCTCCGGCGGCGGCCCCCGCTGGGGGGACAGAGTCCTCTGGGGCGGCGCTTCGCAGCGGAAACAGCCGCCGCTTGCCTTCACTTCAGTGTATGCGCCCTGAGACGGGGTGTGAAAAGAAATTCAGCGCCGCGCCAAAAGAAAATAGGGCTATACAAATTCCGCCAAAGCCGCTATAATAAGAGGCAAGAATACCAGCGGCAAGGGAGGCTGCCCCATGTCCGAGTTCGGCTTTATCAGCGACAAACTGGAGATTAAATTTCTGATTCTCTATATCACCGCCCGGCTGACGGACCCGGCGCCCTTTGAGATGCTCCAGGATCTCAGCATGTGTGACGGCGGCGTGGACTACTTCGGCTTCTCCGAGTGCCTGGCGGATTTGGTACGGACGGGACATCTGGCGGTGGATGAATCCGGGCTCTACGCTATTACCGACAAGGGACGCCGCAACGGCGCCGCCTGTGAGAGCAGCCTGCCCTACACCGTGCGGATGCAGGTGGAAGAAAATCTGGCCGCCTGCAACGAGCAGCTCAAGCGCCGGGCCCTGGTGGGGGCCAAGATCCGCCAGCGGGACGAGGGCGGCTATGTGGTGGAGCTGTCCCTGCGGGACGATCTGGACGAGCTGATGGACCTGCGGCTGCTGGTCACCCGGCAGGACATGGCGGTGGATCTCCAGCGGCGCTTTCGCGGCAATGCGGAGGAGATCTACTCCAAGCTGCTCTCCCTGCTGTACGGTGAGAATGGATAATCCGGGCCGCGGCCGGCCCTCCAAAAAGGGCGAAAATTTTTTCAATTGGCTATTGACAAATATGGGCGTCTCTGCTATTATACTAATTGCGCGTGGCAATCCGGCGCGGACAAGTGAATCCATGGGGGTATAGCTCAGCTGGGAGCCCAGCACAAGCGTGTAACAGCCCCCGTCCAAAATTAAATAAATGCACTTTCCCACACCTGGGGGTATAGCTCAGCTGGGAGAGCGCTTGAATGGCA
>CANRHK010000185.1 GCA_947630395.1 uncultured Oscillospiraceae bacterium | reverse complement strand
CAGCGCTCCAGCTTCTCTCCGCCGCCGCAGTCGATGAGCTCGTAGTCCTTCCAGCCGTCCGCGATCCACATAGCCTGTCCCCCCAGTGGTGTGCCCCATAAAGATTCAGTTTATTATATACCAGTCCTTGGCAAGCGTCAACAAAAGAAGTGTGAAGATTTTGGCAATTTTCCCCACCGCCTTTGGACTATCAAACAAAACGGATTGACACAGCGGGCGGTTGTGGTAAACTATAAACAAGATATCTGACCGGTTCATGCCCACAAATAGGAAATAAGGAGGCCATTATGGCTGCACAACAACAATTCGCCGAAATCCTGGCCGCCGTGCGGCGGGGTGAGCCCGCCGCCTACGTCTTCGACGCGGAGGGCGAGAGCTGCGTCCGCAATTTCCACGCCGGGGAGCGGCTGATCCTCCTGGGCTGCGGCCACATCGCCCAGCCCCTCTGCCGCTACGCCGCCGACCTGGGCTTCCAGGTCACTGTGGCCGACGACAGGCCCTCCTTCGCCAACGCCCTCCGCTTCCCGGAGGCCAAAGAGGTCCTCTGCGGTGCGTTCACCGACATTTTGCGGGATTTGGCCGTCACGGATCGGGACTACGTAGCCGTCATCACCCGGGGCCACCGCTATGACGCGGAGTGCCTGCGGGTGCTGCTGCGGGGGCCCTTCCCCCGCTACCTGGGGATGATCGGATCCCGCCGCCGGGTGGCAGGACTGTTCCAGGTGCTGGAGGAGGAGGGATTTTCCCGGTCGGATCTGGAGCGGATCCACGCCCCCATCGGCCTGGACATCCACGCCCTGACGGTGAAGGAGATCGCCGTCTCCATCCTGGCCCAGCTGATTGCCGTCCGGCGGCAGGACGTGGGGCGGCGCGCCCATGGGGCCATGCTGGCCCAGGAGGATCAGTCCCTGCCCCTGCTGGAGTTTCTGGCGGAGGATACAGAGCCCAAGGCCCTACTCACCGTCTGTAACACCAGCGGCTCAACGCCTGTAAAGTCTGGGGCCATGATGGCGCTAGACCTGAACGGCCGGGTTGTGGGCACCATCGGCGGGGGCTGCGGCGAGAGCCGGGCCATGCAGGCGGCCTATCGTGTCGTGGGAACCGGCGGCCGGAAGCTGATCACCGTGGACATGTCCAACGACGTAGCCGGGGACGAGGGCATGGTCTGCGGCGGACAGATGCAAATTCTCATTGAAGACGTGGAATACTGACTGAATCGCAGCGGTTTTCGACAAACTGAGAGCCGCCCCTGCCGGGGCGGCTCTCCTATGCGCCGGATGGTGAATCAGATGATATAGTCGTTGCCCGGCTCGTCCACCCGCATGAGATCCGCGATGGTGCAGCCGTCCAGATATTCCCGAATGATCCTGTCCAGCCCCTGCCACAGGGGCAGCGTCCGGCAGTCCGCCATCCGCTCACAGGGCTTTGCACCCTCCTCCAGGCAGGAAACCGGGGCCAAAGTTCCCTCCGTCAGCTGAAGAATACGCCCCACGGTGAACTGGTCCGGCGTCCTGCTCAGGCGGTATCCGCCGCCCTTTCCCCGCAGGCCCGTCAAGATCTCCTCCCTCACCAGGATCTTCACAATGCTCTCCAGGTACTTCTCCGAGATATCCTGCCGGCGGGCGATCTCCTTGAGAGGGACATATCCGTCTATCTGGTGCTCCGCCATGTCAATGAGCAGGCGCAGCGCGTAGCGTCCTTTGGTAGAAATCAGCATTCCAATCCTCTCCTCCCCATCATTCGATTATCACCTATTATAATCCACGGTTAGTAGGATTTCAAGAACTATTTTTCCATGTCTCCTCTGTTCTCTTTCTCCCCGGTTCCCCGTTGTAATTTCTGAGATTTATGGTATAATTTTATCGTGCTATCAATATTTTGCGCACAGGAGGACCCGCCCATGAAGCTCATGGCCATCGACGGCAACAGCATCGTCAACCGCTCCTTTTACGGCGTCCGGCCCCTGACCACCCGGGAGGGTGTGCCCACCAACGCGGTCTACGGCTTCGTCACCACCCTCCAGCGGCTGCTGGACGAGGAGGCCCCCGACGCCCTCTGCGTCACCTTTGACCGCCGGGAGCCCACCTTCCGCCACCTGGAGTACGCCGGCTACAAGGCCCAGCGCAAGGGTATGCCCGAGGAGCTGGCGGCCCAGATGCCCATTCTCAAGGAGGTTCTGGACGCCATGGATATCCCACGCTACGAGCTGGCGGGGTACGAGGCCGACGACCTGCTGGGCACCATCTCCCGGAAGTGCGAGGCCAAGGGCTGGGACTGCGTGGTGGTCACCGGGGACCGGGACAGCCTCCAGCTCATTACCGGGCACACCAAAGTGAAGCTGGTCTCCACCCGCATGGGCCAGACCACCACCAAGGACATGACTCCCGAGACCTTCCGGGAGGACTACGGCTTTGAGCCCATCCACATAATCGACCTGAAGGCCCTCATGGGGGACGCCAGCGACAACATTCCCGGCGTGCCCGGCGTGGGCGAGAAGACCGCTATGGCCCTGGTGCGTCTCTACGGCGCCATCGACCACCTCTACGACCACATGCCCGACGTGTGCATGGCCCCCAACACCCCCGCCAAACCCGGTGTGGTGAAGAAACTGACCGCCGGGGAGGACTCCGCCCGGATGAGCCGGCATTTGGCCACCATCCTCACCGACGCGCCGTTGGACTTCGAGCCGGAGGCCAATCTGCGCCGCCCGGTCAAGCCCGAGCTGCGGGATATCTTTCTGCGGCTGGAATTTTCCAAGCTCATTGAGAAAATGGGCCTGGACAAAGCGCCGGAAAAGGCCCCGGAGGAGGCGTCCGAGGGCGTGTGCGTCAGCGAGCTTGTGACGGAAGCGTCCAGGTCCGCCGAGCTGCTGGCGCTGTGGCAGGGGCTGGAATATGTCTCCTGCCTGGTGCTGCCGGATTTGGGGGGCGTGTGCGTCACCTGGGAGCAGGGCGGGGAGGGCCACGCCGCCGTAGTCCTTCCCACTCGCCTGGAGCATTACAACCAGTTTCTGCGGGACTTCTTTGCGGCGGATATTAAAAAAGTCTCCCACGAGGTGAAGGACCTGACGCGGTCCCTGCTGGCCGAGGGCCTGCCGGCGGAGGGATTTATCTTCGACACCGCCCTGGCGGGCTATCTGCTGGACGCCACGGCAGGGCACTACGATTTGGAGCGGCTGGCCATGAGCTGGTTCAGCACTGCCGTGCCCAAGGCCGGGACCTACCTGTCCGAGGGGGCTTTCACCGCCATGGGCGAAGACCCGGAGGCCCTGGGGGCATGGACGAGCCACACGGTCCTCCTTGGCGCCCTCTACGGCGCCATGCTGCCGAAACTGAAGGAGACAGAGGTGGAGGAGCTGTACTTCACGGTAGAGCTGCCCCTGTGCCGGGTGCTGGCGGAGATGGAGCTGGCGGGCTGCCGGGTGGACGCGCGGCAGCTGGACGCCTTTGGCCGGGTGCTCTCCGACGCCATCGGGGCCCTGGAGCAGCAGATCTATGCCCACGCGGGCAAATTCAACATCAACTCCCCCAAGCAGCTGGGGGAAGTGCTCTTTGAGCGCCTGGGCCTCCCCCACGGCAAGAAGACACAGCGGGGCTGGTCCACCAGCGCGGAGGTGCTGGACAAGCTGCGGAACCAGCACCCCATTGTGAATGAGGTCCTGGAGTACCGGCAGTACACCAAGCTGAAATCCACCTATGTGGACGGCCTTTTGAAGGTCCTCGGCCCGGACAGCCGGGTGCGGACCAGTTTTCAGATGACGGTCACCGCCACTGGGCGGCTGAGCTCCACTGAACCCAACCTACAGAATATTCCCACCCGGACGGAGTTGGGCAGCGAGCTGCGGCGGATGTTCGTGGCGGAGGCCGGCAAGGTGCTGGTGGATGCGGACTACAGCCAGATTGAGCTGCGGCTGCTGGCCCACATCTCCGGGGACAGGGCCATGCAGGAGGCGTTCCTGTCCGGGGAGGATTTCCACACCGTGACAGCGTCTCACGTGTTCGGGGTGGCGCTGGACCAGGTGACGCCCAATATGCGGCGGGCGGCCAAAGCGGTGAACTTTGGCATTGTGTACGGCATCTCGGCGTTCTCGCTGTCCCAGGACCTGGGGGTGACGGTGCCGGAGGCCAAGGAGTATATGGAGGCATATTTTGCCCGATTCCCGGGCGTGAAGGGGTACATGGACCGGGTGGTCCGGGAGGCCAAGGAGCATGGTTATGTGGAGACGTTGTTCCACCGGCGGAGGGCGCTGCCGGAGTTGAAGGCCTCCAACTTCGCCACGCGGTCCTTTGGGGAGCGAGTGGCGCTGAACATGCCCATCCAGGGCACGGCGGCGGATATTATTAAGCTGGCCATGGTGAAGGTTTTTTCCCGGCTGCGCCGGGAGGGGCTGGCCGCCCGGCTGATTTTGCAGGTCCACGATGAGTTGATTGTCGAATGTCCCGAGGCTGAGGCGGACCGGGTCCGCACCCTTCTCACCGAGGAGATGGAGGGTGTTTTCCCCATGGAGGTGCCGCTGGTAGCGGAGGCCCACCAGGGGAGGGATTGGCTGTCAGCCAAGTGATCGGCCTCTCCGAGACTCGGAAGGTTGTGGGGGTTCCACCCCCACGCCCTGGCCTACTTTTCCCTTGCCGGAAAAGTAGGCAAAAGGGCACGCAAGGGGCTGGCGCCCCTTACGTATCCCTAATTTTTGATTATTTTTGCGCTGTCTTGCCGGTCTGTCTTGTCTACCCGCTTGCCGTCCGTATATGAGGCGAAGCGGCTGTCCGAAAATGTTTTTGCCCGGATTGGCGCGCTGGCGCGAGGGCGCTTTGGGTGCGCTGTACGTTTTTTTCGTTGACGGACTGCTGTCTGCTCCGTTCCACTCCGCACTTGAAACTGCGGACGTAAGGGGCAGAGCCTATCGGTTTCGCG
>CANRHK010000184.1 GCA_947630395.1 uncultured Oscillospiraceae bacterium | reverse complement strand
GGTCCCGGGTGGACAGGAACAGGGCGTCCTGATCACGTCCGCTGATGGGCCGCCGCACCGCCAGATACCGGGCCAGGGCGTCCTTGCAGGCGTCGTTGAGGTAGACGATGCGGACCTTGTTGCCCTTGCCCAGCACCCGCAGGGCGTCGCCCTGGATGTCGGAGAGGTTGAGGCCGATAAGCTCGGAGATCCGCAGGCCGCAGTTGAGAAAGAGGGTCAGAATGCAGTAGTCCCGCTCGCTGTTGGCGCCCTCCACGCTGTCCAGCAGCTCCAGGCTCTCGTCCAGGGTCAGATACCGGGGCAGGTCCTTTTTCAGCTTGGGGGAATCCAGGTCCTTGATGGGGTTGTTGTCCAGCAGATGGACCTTCTGGTTGAGATAGTTAAAAAATGAACGAAGTGTGGCAATCTTCCGGGCCCGGGTGGCGGGGCCCAGGCCGTAATCCGTATGGCGGCTGTTTTGCTGCTGGGCCCGGTCCCGGCTCAGGTAGGTCAGATAGCCGTAGATATCCGTCAGGGTGATGGTGCGGATGAAGTCGATGTCAATGTCCATAATGGAGATCTCGTCCAGGGGCCGGTCCCGCAGCGTCCGGTCTCTGGACTGCTTCATGTAACGGAAGAAATTCCGCAGATCAAGAAAATACTCGTCCACGGTTTTCTGGGAGTGGGCCTTGATGGTCTCGTGGTACGCCAGAAAATCCCGCAGAATCTGCGGCGCCTCGTCACGGTAATCTATCATATGTATCTTGCGGAAAACACACATACAGGAGCGCACACCGGCAGAACCTGCGGCTCGGCCAGAGCGCCGCCGTGCCGTCCCGGAGCGGAGGCCCCGGACGGCCCTGCCGGCGATTTTGCCCTCCCCCACATTGAACAAAATTTTTATTTTGTTCAATCATGTGTGTTTCCGCAAATGCCTCCCTTCCCGTGGGCCTGCCGCCAGTCCTGGGCCAGAATGGCGTACCGGCAGTAGTCGCAGATCCCTTGGTTGTTCCAATCCGCCTGACGCATGGTGCCCTCATAGACCATGCCGCACTTGCGCATGACCGCGCCGGAGTTGGGATTGCGCGGATCGTGGCGGGACTCCACTCGGTTGAAACCGACCTCGCCGATAAGATAGTCGATGACCAATCCCAGCGCCTCACTGGTGACGCCCTGATGCCACCAGCGCCGGCCGATGCAGTAGCCAATCTCGGCGCTCCTGACCCGCTGGTCCTGCCGGACCGCACTGATGGTCCCGATGGGCTCGCCCAAGCTTTTCAGGACGATGCCCCACTGGTAGAAATCCGGCTTCGCATATTGACCGGCCCAGTCCCGCAGCACCGCGTCTGCCACGTCCGGCGAAGCGTAGTGCTGCCAGGTCAGATATTTGGTCACCTCCGGGTCGGACGCCCAGTTGCGGTACATGGCGTCCCGGTCCTCCATGGTCAAAGGCCGCAGCAGCAGCCGGTAGCTCTCCAGTATTTTTGTCCCCTGATGGTTCATGGTCTTCCCTTCTCTAATTGTGAAAATTTTATCAATTTTAGATGTCCACTGTCAACACGCCGGGCCTCCCGGCGGGCGTCTCGCTGACGATGGTTCCGCCGGAGAACCACGCCGCGCAGCCGCCGGCAGCCATATCCGGTCTCTCCGGCGGGTCCACCAGCAGTACGGTATCCCCTGCCAACGCCGCCTGCCGGGCGTAGTCCAGCTTGACGGTGGTGTTCCACTCTCCCGCCGGATAGTTGCAGAAAACTGGCCATAGGACGATATCCGGGCATAATTCCCCCACTTTTGCTGGGTTCTCCTCCTCCCAGAGGTCGCCGCAGAGGACCGTCACAAACCGCCTGCCGCCGTAGGAGAACGCCTGAAAGCTCTCCCCCTCCCGGTAGTGAGGATTCCCGTGGACCTCCGGCACCTTCCAGCCGGTGGAGACACGGCGGTAGTTGTCCACTGCTTCCCCGTCCGCGCCGATGAAGAGCTGGCTGGACCAGATAGCCTCCCCGTCTGTCTCGTAGTAGCCGAAGGACACCGCCCTCCGGCACTGCCGGGCGGCCTCCTGTATCTCCCGAATGACGGCTGCGTCCCTGGGCACCGCGATATGCCTGTCCCGCTCCCAGTTCCAGGTGAGGCCGTCAAACCCTTGCAGCACAGCCTCCCCGAAGATCACCAGGGCTGTGCCCGGCGGCACGGCGCGGAGCGTCTCCAGAATGACGCCCGCATTATAGCCCATATCCCCGTTTTGGAATGGCTGGGCCGCCAGCGCAATTTTCATGGGCTTGTCCTCTCCTGTTTCCCCAGCGAGGCCCGGATGGCCTCGCCGATGTTCGCGGCCTCCACCACCGCCAACCCCGCCGGGGCTGGGGCCTTTTTGGTCCGCCGGTGGGGTACGATGCACCGGTGGAAGCCCAGCCGCGCCACCTCGCTGAGCCGCTGGTCCAGGTTATTCACCGCCCGCAGCTCCCCGGTGAGTCCCACCTCCCCAATGGCGGCCACGTCCGGGGCGATGGGCCGGTCCAGATAGCTGGAGGCCATGGCCAGCACCGCCGCCAGGTCCGCCGCCGGCTCGTCCAAGGTGAGTCCGCCGATGATGTTCAGATAGGCGTCGCAGACGGAGACCTTGAGCCCGCCCCGCTTCTCCAGCACCGCCAGCAGCATAGCCGCACGGCCAAAGTCAAAGCCGTTGCTGGACCGCCGGGCGTTGCCGTAGGGCGCTGGGGCCAGCAGAGCCTGAATCTCCGCCAGCACCGGCCGCACCCCCTCCATGACACAGGTGACGCAGGTGCCGGGCGCGCCCTCCGGCCGGCCGGACAGCAGCATTTGGGAGGGGTTCTCCACCTCCTCCAGGCCGCTGTCGGACATCTCGAAGACGCCAATCTCGTTGGTGGCGCCGAAGCGGTTCTTGGCCGCCCGCAGAATCCGGCAGGTGCTGTGCTGCTCCCCCTCGAAGTAGAGCACGCAGTCCACCATGTGCTCCAGCACCTTGGGTCCGGCGATGGAGCCCTCCTTGTTCACGTGGCCGATGACGAAGACGGTGATCTCCCGGCCCTTGGCCAGCTGCATTAGGGACATGGTGCAGTCCTTCACCTGGCCGACGCTGCCAGGCGGACTGTCCAGGGCGCCGTTGTAGAGGGTCTGTATGGAGTCCACAATGAGAATGTCCGGCGACTCGTCGGACGCAGATTGCAGAACGTCCTCCAGGGCCGTCTCCGACAGCACCAGCAGGTTGGGGCTGCTGACCCCCAGCCGCTGGGAGCGCAGCTTCAGCTGCCGCACCGACTCCTCGCCGGAGACGTACAGCACCCGGCTGTCCCGGCAGAGGCTGGAACAGATTTGCAGCATTAGGGTGGACTTCCCCACCCCCGGCGCGCCGCCCACCAGCACCAGCGAGCCCTTCACCGCGCCGCCGCCCAGCACCCGGTCCAGCTCCCCCATGCCGGTGGGAAACCGGATTTCTGCTGTCGTATCAACCTCTGGCAAGGATAACGCCTTCACAGAGTGAAAGGCGCTTTTTCCGCCTTGGGAGCGGCCGGAGGACTTCGACTTGGGGGCAATCTCCTGCTCTACGATGGTGTTCCAGGCCCCGCATGCGGGACACCGCCCCGCCCACTTGGGGGTCTCGTTGCCGCACTCCGTGCAGTAAAAAACACTTCTCACCTTTGCCATACGCTGTTCCGCCCTGCTCTCCTTGGTTTTTCTATAGGATACAACAGATGTTCTGATTTTTCAATACTTTTTTAGTCCTGTCCCTCCAGCTCCCCCATGAGACCGGAGAGAATCGCCAGCGCCAGTCTGCTCTGGTGTTCAGGCGTTTGCAGCCGCGCCGCCTCGGCGTCGTTGGACAGGAAGCCGCACTCCACCAGCACCGCCGGGACCTCCGTATGGGCCATGAGATACACGTTTTTCCCCGCCGGCTTTGCCTCCTTGGGCCTGTCATTGACAGTGGAGTTCAGCGCCGCCTGGACCGCCTTGGCCAGTTCCTCCGCCCCGTCCGCCTGGTTGTAGAACGCCTGGGCCCCGCGGACGCTTTTGGCCTCCGGCAGGCTGTTCTGATGGATACTGACGAGGACGCCGCTGGGGATGCCGTTCACCAGCGCCACCCGGTTTTTCAGATCCGACACTTTCTGCGCCCGGATGGTGGAGGCATCCGGGTCGTGGATGGAGATATCCTCCCGCCGGGTCATCTCCGTCTCCAGCCCCACCAGCTGGGCCAGGGCCTCCAGCCGCAGCGCCAGGGCCAGGTTGATCTGGGACTCCACCGTGCCGTCCGCGGCGGAGGCGCCGCCGTCGATTCCCCCGTGGCCCGGGTCGATAACGAGCACCAGGGGTTCCCCCATGGTCAAATTCTTGGATGCGTTCACCGCGCTCCCCTGCCACAGAATGGCGGCAAAGCCCACAAATATCCCCACCAGCATCAGCAAATACAGCGCCGTCCACTTTTTAAACGTCAGAAACATCTTTACCACCTCTCCCTCCACCCTATGCGCCCGGAGGGAACCATATGCGCGAAAAAGCCCCCGGTGGGGCCGGGGGCGGATCGCCGCGGGTTACTTGTCAAAGGACGGGTTCATATAGTAGATGTTCTTCTCGCCGAGCCGGTCCTTGGCCAGCCGCAGGCCCTCACCGAACCGCTGGAAGTGGACGATCTCCCGGGCCCGGAGGAACTTGATGACATCGTTCACGTCCGGGTCGTCGCTGAGGCGGAGGATATTGTCGTAGGTGACCCGGGCCTTCTGCTCGGCTGCCAGGTCCTCGCTCAGGTCGGCAATCAGATCGCCCTTCACCTCCATGGTGGAGGCGGACCAGGGGTAGCCGGAGGCGAACTGCGGGTACACGCCGGCGGTGTGGTCCACAAAGTAGGTGTCAAATCCGGCGGTCTTGATCTGGTCGTCGGAGAGGTTGCGGGTCAGCTGGTGGACGATGGTGCCCACCATCTCCAGGTGGCTCAGCTCTTCCGTACCTACAGAAGCCCCGATAATGTTCTGATTACCGTTTTTGAGGACGAGCATAGCA
>CANRHK010000183.1 GCA_947630395.1 uncultured Oscillospiraceae bacterium | reverse complement strand
CCCCTGGGCGTGGAGCTGAAGAACAACGTGAAGAAGGCCTGGTGGAAGAAGTTCGTCCAGGAGAACCCCTACAACGTTGGGCTCGACGCCGCCATCCTTATGAACCCCCAGACTTGGGTGGCCAGCGGCCACGTGGGTGGCTTCTCCGACCCGCTGATGGACTGCAAGGAGTGCCATGAGCGCTTCCGGGCCGACAAGGTTATCGAGGACTGGTGTGAGGAAAACCACTTCGACTTGGGCCACAGCGTGGACGCCCTGACCCAGTCCCAGATGAAGGACTTCATCGAGGAACACAATATCCCGTGCCCCTCCTGCGGCAAGCACAATTGGACGGATATCCGCCAGTTCAACCTGATGTTCAAGACCTTCCAGGGCGTCACCGAGGACGCCAAGAACACGGTCTATCTCCGCCCCGAGACCGCGCAGGGCATCTTCGTCAACTTCCCCAACATCCAGCGCACCACCCGGCGCAAGCTGCCCTTCGGCGTCTGCCAGATCGGGAAATCCTTCCGCAACGAGATCACCCCCGGCAACTTCACCTTCCGCACCCGTGAGTTTGAGCAGATGGAGCTGGAGTTCTTCTGCCAGCCCGGCACGGAGCTGGAGTGGTTCGCCTACTGGAAGAACTTCTGCCACCAGTGGCTGCTGGGCCTGGGCATGAAGGAGGAGAACCTCCGCCTCCGCGACCACGAGCCCGAGGAGCTGAGCCACTACTCCAACGCCACCACCGACTTTGAGTACGCCTTCCCCTTCACCGACTGGGGCGAGCTGTGGGGCGTGGCCAGCCGGACAAATTTCGACCTGACCGCCCACCAGAACACCTCCGGCAAGGATATGACTTATTACGACCAGGATAAAAATGAACACTATATCCCCTTCGTAATCGAGCCCTCCCTGGGCGCGGACCGCGTGGTCCTGGCGTTCCTGATTGAGGCCTACGATGAGGAAGTGGTAGGCCAGGATAAGAAGGGCAACGCCGACATCCGCACGGTCCTCCACCTCCACCCGGCCCTGGCCCCCTTCAAGGTGGCCGTGCTACCCCTGTCGAAGAAGCTGGCGGACAAGGGCCGCGAGATCCAGGCCGAGCTCTCGAAGTACTTCATGGTGGACTACGACGACGCCGGATCCATTGGCAAGCGCTACCGCCGCCAGGACGAGATCGGTACCCCCTACTGCGTCACGGTGGATTTCGACACCGTAGGCGACGCGGACAAGGCCGGCGACAACGCCGTGACCATTCGGGACCGGGACACCATGGAGCAGGTCCGCGTCCCCATCAGCCAGCTGAAGGCCTGGCTGGAAGAGAAGCTGTACTACTAATTCCCATACCGCCCCATCCCAAAGCCCCGCCGGACGGCGGGGCTTTGTTAATTCTTTATGTTTCTTTAATTTTTGTGTAATCTACTGTTTTTTCAGTGAAAACTGTGATATGATACATTTCAATTCAATCATTCGTCCCCTGGAGCAGGGCAGGAGAGCGGCAATGGTGCGTAAGGTCGAACAGATATTGGATCGGATATTTTTCCTCCGCCGGGAGCCGGAGAAGGGCTGGCCGCTTTGGAAGCGGGCCATCTTTTTTGGCTGGAGGATTTTTTTGCTGCTGTGCGCCTCGGTGTGCATGGGAGTGCTGCTGCTGGGCTTTGCCTATGGGGCTTACACCTGGGATGTATATCTGAGTTATCTGCACAACAGTACGTTGCTGCTGCTGAATATTCTGCCGGTGACGGTTCTGATCCTGCTGTTCTACGGGATCACAGGCCGGGCCTGGGCAGCTTTTCTGGCGGGCAGTCTGCTGACCGGCGGGCTGAGCATTGCCAACTACTACAAGATATTCTTCCGCAACGACCCGCTGTATTTTGAGGACCTGTTCATTATCCGGGAGGCCCAGGCCATGTTGGGCCGCGGCCATTATGAACTGTTTATCGACAAGCGCATACTGGTGACCATCCTCTGCACCGCCCTAGGGACAGGGCTGCTGCTGCTTCTGGCCCGCGGCAGGTTTGGCGGCTGGAGGGGCCGCCTCTCCATGACGGTGGGAGCTGTGCTGGCGTCGGCAATTTTGATGAACGTCTCTCTGGACAATAAGGTCTATGACGCGATTGAAAATTACGACCATCTGAACCGCTGGGCTTTCACGGAGAACTATGTAGCCCACGGCTTTCTCTATCCCTTCCTCCACAGTGTGAAGGAGGCCATTGAAACGCCCCCCGATGGATACAGCGCCGCCAAGGCCAGTGAGATCCTCTCCGCCTATACGGATCAGGATATTCCGGAGGAGCGGAAGATCAGCGTGATTGCCATTATGCGGGAGGCCTACGCCGACTTTTCCCGCTATCATGTGGAGGGCTTGGACGAGCACACCTATGACTTCTACCACTCTCTGGAGGCGGAGAGCTATACCGGCAATCTGCTGACCAACATTTTTGCCGGCGGCACCATTGACACAGAGCGCTGCTTCCTCACTGGCAATTACCGCGTGCGCAATTTCCGGGAATCCATCAATTCGTACCTCTGGTATCTCCGGGAGCAGGGCTACCGCGTGGAGGGCAGTCATCCCAACTACAGCTGGTACTACAATCGTCTGAATATCAATCAATACATGGGCTTTGAGGATTACCGCTATTTGGAGGGGGACTTTGACACGCTGGCCGATCGGATTGTCCTCCTGCCGGACTCCGTCCTTCTGCCGGAGATCTACGCTGACTATATAGCAAACAAAGCCACCGGCAAGCCGTATTTCTCCTTCACAGTGAACATTGAGACCCACGGCCCCTACGAGACCGCCATACCCGGGGAGCGCCAGTATCTGACCGGTGGCAGCTATACCCAGGAGTGCCGGAACGCCATGGATAACTATCTCACCGCTCTGACCAACACCGACGAGGCGCTGGAGCAGCTGGTCAATGCGCTGCGGGAGGACCCTGAGCCGGTGGTTCTGGTTACTTTCGGCGATCATCTTCCCTGGATGGGTGACGGAAATATATTCTACGACGAGATGGACGTCGATCTGGACCTGAGTACCGCGGAGGGCTTTCGGAACTATTACACCACCCGCTATCTGATCTGGGCCAATGACGCGGCCAAGGAGGTCCTGGGCCATGACGTGGCCGGAGAGGGTCCGGAGATCTCCCCTTGCTACTTAATGAACCTCCTGTTCCAGCAGATAGGCTGGGAGGGTCCCGCCTTTTTACAGGCCATGGACGATATGATGGAGGTCTTTCCGGTGGTAACCACCACGGGCCGCTATGTGGTGGACGGCGTTCTCACGGAGAAGATCCCGGAATCCCGCCAGTCGCTCTTCAGGGACTTCCAGTATCTCCAGCAGTACTGGCGCAGTGAATTCCTGTTCCACTAGGCCCCGTGCCGGAAGAAAACCGCCATGGACAGCTGTCCATGGCGGTTTTTCCTGCTTTCGGCCAGGGGCCGCTGAGTCAATGTTCGGCAAAGAATCGCCGAATCTCCTCCCCGGAGGCCCTGACGCTCCCCTGGATAAACTCCGGCTTACCGCCGCCCCGCCCATTGAGGGCGGCGTTGATGGCCTTGGCCAGTCCCCGGAGGTCCCCGCCGGGCTGGCTGACAGCGTATTGGTAGCCGCCCTCGCCCCCGGCGAAGACGGTGCACCGCCCGCCGCACTGATCCTGCACCGCGCCGCAGAGCTTCCGGAGGGAGTCCGGCGGCATGGTCCCCCGGAGCAGCAGAACGTCCCCGGCCCCGGCGTACTCCGCCGCCGTCCGGGCGAAGTCCCGATCCTCCAGATCCGCCACCCGTCCCCGGAGGGCGTACAGATCCCCCTGGAGCCGCTCCACCGCGGCGGCGGTGGCATCGGGCTTGGCGGAGAGCAGCTGGGACACCCGTGTGTTCTGCCCGGCCATCGTGTTGGCCCACGCCAGGGCCCGTCCCCCGGCGGCCATCTCAATGCGGACGCCCTCCCGGAACTTCTGGCAGGAGATGAGTTTCACCAGCCCCACCTGTCCGCTGCCGCGGACATGGGTGCCGCAGCAGGCGCAGCAGTCCGCCCCCGGCCATGAGACGATCCGCACCTGACCGCTGAGGGCCTTTTTACTGCGGTGGTGCAGCGCCTCCAGATCGGCAGGGGAGGGGAAGGCCACATCCACGGGGTGGTCCTCCCAGATATACCGGTTGGCCAGCCGCTCCACCTCCCGCACGTCCTCCATGGTCAGATTCGCGTTGAAGTCGATGGTCACCACATCGTGGCCGATGTGGAAGCCCACGTTGTCGCAGCCGAATTTCCCGCAGATGATGCCGCTGACGATGTGCTCACCGCTGTGCTGCTGCATGAAATCAAAGCGCCGATCCCAGTCGATGGTGCCCTGTACCTCGCTGCCAGTCTCCACCGGCCCGCCGCACAGGTGGGTGATGACGCCGTCCCTCTCGTGGACGTCCAGCACCGCCGCGCCGCCCAGCGTCCCCTGGTCCGCCGGCTGGCCGCCGCCCTCGGGGTAAAAGGCGGTGCGGTCCAGCACCACCTCCCAGCCCTTTTTGCCCTTCTCGCAGGAGAGCACCCTCCCGGTGAACTCCCGCAGAAACGCGTCCTGATAGTACAGCTTCTCCGTCATGCCAAACCCTCCAGCAGTCCCAGATCGTACTTCCAGCCCAGCACCCGCCGGACGGCTTCATTGATGATTTCTTCACTGATTTCCCCGCTCCGCACCGCCTCAATGACCAGTGGAATCTGCTCCCGGTAGTCGGTGGTGACAATGAGGTCGTTCCCAGCCAGCACCGCCAAGGCGGCCACCGAGCCGTCCTGGGCGTAGGCCCTCACTGCGTCCATGGCCAGATCGTCGGTCATGGCCACCCCCTGGAAGTCCAGATCCTCCCGCAGGATCCGGTGGACCTCCGGCGACAGGGAGGCGGGCAGACTTTCATCCATGCATTTGACCACGTTGTGGCTCAACAGCACCCCGCCGGCCCCGGCCCGGATCCCCGCCTGGAAAGGCAGGAAGTCCTGACTCTCAAACTGGCTGTATTCCCGCTCAT
>CANRHK010000182.1 GCA_947630395.1 uncultured Oscillospiraceae bacterium | reverse complement strand
ACCAAAAACACGCTCAGGGGGTTCCCCCCTGAGAACCCCAATGATTTGTTTATTTTTGCGCTCGACCTTCGGTCTGTCCGATCTAAACCGCGCCGGGTCCCGTGTATGAGGCGAAGCGGCTGTTTTCATATGGTTGTACGGACATATCTATGCGGCGCCCAGTTGGCTTCGCCAACCTTCGCTGCGGTTCGCTGTACAGTCCGTGTCCCCTTCGCGGAGTGGAACGGAGCGACAAGAGGCAGTTGGTCAAAGTAAAAAACGTACAGCGCACCCAATGCGAAGGTCGCCAAAGGCGACTGGGCGCCGCATAGATATCTCTCGTACAACAACCCTAAAAGAACCGCTTCGCCTCATATACGGGCGGTAGGAGGGTAGACAGGACAGGCCGGCAAGACAGCGCAAAATAAATCAAACCATTGGGATTCTCAAGGGTGAAACCCTTGAGCGCGCTTTTGCCTACTTTTCCCGCGGGGGAAAAGTAGGCCAGGGTGTGGGGCCGGGGAGGCCCCACTTCCCCCGTCCCGGCAGGGACATGAAACCGCCGCCCTTGCGGGCGGCGGTCTTGATGTTTACCAAAGGCTGCACAGCAGATCCGTATACCCCGACGGGTCGTCGATGGGCAAACCGGCAATCAGCTTGGCCTGGTTCATGAGAACCTGGGCATACTTCTTCGCCTTCTCCGGATCGGCGGTCCGCGCCGCCTCCAGCGCGGCAAACGCTGGGTGCTCCACATTCAGCTCCAAAATCCGCTTGGCCTTGAGGCCCATCTCCGGCTGGGCTACGGCGAAGTACCGCTCCATCTCAAAGCTCATTCCCTCGCCGCTGGTGAGGCACACCGGGTGGCTCTTGAGCTTCCTGGACACCGTGACCTCGTCCACGCCGTCCCCCAGGGCCTCCTTCACAAAGTCCAACGTCTCCTTGTAGTCCTCGGCCTTCTTCTCGTCGGGCATGTCCTCCAGATCCAAATCCCCGTCGATGGCGGAGCGGAACTCCTTCTCCTTGTAGGTCCGAAGGATCTCCATCAGAAGCTGGTCCGCCTGATCAGTGAGGTACAGCACCTCCATGTTCCGCTCCCGCAGCAGCTCGGTCTGGGGCAGGTTATCCATAGCCGCGATGTTCTCGCCGGCGGCGTAGTAGATGACCTTCTGGCTCTCCGGCATCCGATCCACATACTCGCCGAGAGTCACCAACTTCTTCTCCGTGGAGGAGTAGAACAGCAGCAGATCCTGGAGCAGCTCCCTCTTTGCGCCGTAGTTGTTCAGGCAGCCTACCTTCAGTTGGCGGCCAAAGTTCTGGTAGAACTTCTCGTAGCCCTCCCTGTCCTCCTTCAGCATCCGCTCCAGCTCGCCCTTGACCTTCTTCTCAATATTGTTGGCGATGATTTTCAGCTGGCGGTCGTGCTGGAGCAGCTCGCGGGAGATGTTCAGGCTCAGATCCGGCGAGTCCACCACGCCCTTAACAAAGCCGAAGTGCTCGCCGATCAGGTCCTGGCACTTGTCCATGATCATGACCCCGGCGGAGTAAAGCTGTAAGCCCCGCTCGTAGTCGGTGGTGTAGTAGTCAAAGGGCGGCCGGCCGGGGATATACAGCAGGGCCTTGTAGGACACCTGGCCCTCGGCGGACACGGTGACGACGGACTGGGGAGCAGTGTAGTCGTTGAACTTGTCCTGATAGAACTTGTCGTACTCCTCCCTGGTGACCTCGCTCTTCTTCCGCTGCCAGATGGGCACCATGCTGTTGAGCGTGGTCTCCTCCTGATAGCTCTCGTACTCGGGCTTGTCCTCCGGGGAGTCCTCCTTCTTCCGGGACTTGGTCACCTCCATGCGGATGGGCCAGCGGATATAGTCGGAGTACTTCTTAATGAGATTCCGAAGGGTGTACTCCTCCAGATACTCACCGTACTTCTCCTCGTCGGTGTCCGCCTTGAGGTGCATGATAATGTCGGTGCCCACGGTCTCCTTCTCACATGGGGTGACGGTGTAGCCGTCCGCCCCGTCGCTCTCCCAGCGGTAGGCCTGGCCCTCGCCGTACTTTTTGGTGACCACGGTGATGTGATCGGAGACCATGAAAGCGGAGTAGAAGCCCACGCCGAACTGGCCGATGATGTCCACATCGGCGTTCTCGTCCTGGCCAAGCTCCTGGCGGAACTGGTAGGTGCCGCTAGAGGCGATGACGCCCAGGTTGTTCTCCAGTTCGTCCTCGTTCATGCCGATGCCGTTGTCGCTGACCGTGAGGGTGCGGGCCTCCTTGTCCGCCTGGATGTGGATTTTGAAGTCCTCCCGCTTCATTCCCACATTCTCGTCGGTGAGGGAGCGGTAGCACAGCTTGTCGATGGCGTCGCTGGCGTTGGAGATGATCTCCCGGAGAAAGATCTCCTTGTGGGTGTAGATGGAGTTGATCATCAAGTCCAGCAGCCGCTTGGACTCCGCTTTGAATTCTCTCTTTGCCATGGTAAGTCAATCTCCTTTGTATGGGCCGCGCCGCGGCCCCCAGTTATTTCTTCCCTATCATGCCTGCTAATTGTGAACAGAGTATGACCAATCTGTAAATATTAGCACTCCATTTTATTGAGTGCTAATATTGTGCAGTAAAAAAGCGCGGAGGCCGGGCCTCCGCGCTTGACTGGTATTTTGTTGTCCGGCATCAGTCCAGCTCCACGCTGATGTGGTCGGTGCCGTGGGCCTCGAACTCCCCCATATACTGCTCCATGCGCTCCATGACCTCGTCGTAGTTCTCGGCGGTGGCCTGGTCCGCATCCAGATCTCGCAGCGCCAGCTCCTCGGCCAGGATCTCAAAGAATGTGACGTCCTCATAGGCCATGATGGCCTCGTGGATGCCGCCCTCGGCGAAGGCCCGGGAGGGGATCACCTCCCCGTTGTAGAGCTCCACCAGAGGGGCCATGCCCTGATCCAGGCAGTGGGAGAAGATCAGGCTCTCCACTTGGTCATAGTCCCGGATCCTGTCGTTCTCCCGGGTGGAATTGAGCACCCAGTTTCCTATGTACACCAGATCCAGCAGACGCCGGTATTGTTTCTTTGTCAGATGCAGCTCCATGACAGACCTCCCTTCCAGAATTCCATCTGTGTCACCTGTCAGCAGTCTCAGTATAGCAGATATGCGCGGAAATTTCCACAGAAAATAGAGGGCAAAAGCTCCAAAATTTTACTTGTTATCAGGGATCATCCATAGTATAATAATGAAGTTATGCCAGGTCCGCCCCTGCGGCGGGCGGGGACAATGGGGGCTGTCAGGCGGCCCCACGGACGGAAGGAGAGGTACCTGTTGGATCAGCGGCCTATCGGTGTGTTCGACTCCGGCCTGGGTGGGCTGACTGCGGTGCGGCAGCTGCGCCGGATTATGCCCCACGAACACATTATATACTTCGGCGACACGGCCCGTGTCCCCTACGGCAACCGGGGACGGGAGACGCTTCTGAAATATGCCCGGCAGGATGTGCGCTTTCTGCGAAGCTTTGATTTGAAAGCCATCCTCATTGCCTGCGGCACCGTCAGCACCAACTGCCTGGAAGAACTCCGCGCGGAGAACGACATCCCCATCCTGGGGGTGGTGGAGCCCGCCGTGGAGCGGGCGGCGGCCCTTACCCGGAACCGGCGGGTGGGCGTGGTGGCCACCCGGGCCTCCATTGGCAGCGGGGCCTACGCCAGGACCTTCGCCGGACTGCGCCCGGATCTCCAGGTGACCAGCCTGGCCTGTCCCCTCTTCGTGCCCCTGGTGGAGGAGGGCCGCTTCCGGGTGGGCGACGTGGTGATTGAGACCGTGGCGGAGGACTATCTGTCCCAACTGCGGACAGCCGGGGTGGACACCCTGGTGATGGGCTGCACCCACTACCCCCTGCTGGAGGGGGTCATCGCCAAAACCATGGGCCCGGCCGTCTCCCTGGTGGATGTGGGGGCCGAGGCGGCGGCGGCGCTGAAAAACCTGCTGGCGGATCGGGACGGCCTCACAGGCGATGCCGAGGGTTCCGCCGCCTACTACACCAGCGACAGGGCCGCGGACTTCCAGCGTCTGGCCTCCCTGTTTCTGGGAGAGGATGTGTCCGGCCGCGTCAGCGCCATCGACATTACACGGTACTGAATGGAAGCACAGAGAGAACAAAAAGTCGTTATTTTTGTCCGGGGAGAGCAGATCTACGAGGATGCCGAGCCGGACGTGACAGAGCTCATGACCGAGGGCACCATGACCATTGCATCGGACGGCGCCGTGGTGCTGGCCTATGAGGAGACGGAGCTCACCGGCATGGAGGGCACTGTCACCCGCTTCACCGTCCGGGGGGATCGGGTGGAGCTGGAGCGCAGCGGCAGCGTTGCCTCCGCCATGATTTTTCAGAAGAACCGGCCCCACAGCTCCCTGTATGAGACGCCCTGGGGGAATATGCTGGTGGATGTGACCGCCACCTCCCTGTCCCACCGGCTCAATGAGCGGGGCGGCATCTTGGAGCTGACCTACAATGTGGCGGTGGACCACCGGCTGGTGGGACAGAACCGGGTCAAAATACGTGTACGAGAGAAAATGAGGGAATCGCTATGATCAACATGATTCAAAACGCCAAGGACCAGGTGCTGGCCCTGGTGACCAACGCCTATAACGCCGCTGCCGCCCAGGGGAAGCTCCCCGCCGGCGTGGAGGTAAAAGCCAATGTGGAGATCCCCAAGGACCTCAACAACGGAGACTATACCACCACCTACGCTTTGGCGTCGGCCAAGGCCATGCGGATGAACCCCCGGCAGATCGCCTCCATCCTGCTGGAGCACCTGGATCTCACCGGCAGCTACTTCGCCTCCGCTGAGATCGCCGGGGCGGGCTTTTTGAACTTCCGCCTGGCCCAGGGCTGGTTCACCGGCGTGCTGGACGCGGTGGAGCGGGAGGGCGCGGCCTATGGCCGCTCCGACGCCCTGAAGGGGCAGAAAATCATGGTGGAGTTCGTCTCCGCCAACCCCACCGGGCCCATGCACATGGGCAACGCCCGGGGCGGCGTGCTGGGGGACAC
>CANRHK010000181.1 GCA_947630395.1 uncultured Oscillospiraceae bacterium | reverse complement strand
TACCGGGGGGGAGAGCCAAGCCGAGAAAACGGCAATCATAGCCAGCGTCTTGCACAAAAGTAAATTGGAATTTTTCTGTGGATAATAGTGGACTAACCGAAAAAATTGTGCTATAGTTATCTTGTCAAAATATTATCCTGCTTCTATCCCCAGATTTGAGGCGTTTATTTAAAGGAGGAACTATCTATATGGACATTCGCTATTCCGCGAACCAAAAGGACGTGAAGCGGTACACAACGGAAGAGCTGCGCCGGGAGTTCCTGATTGAGAATCTCTATGTCCCGGACGAGATAGTGGCTGTCTACAGCCATGTGGACCGCATGGTTACCCTGGGCTGCATGCCCGTCCACGAGACGGTGCCCATTGACAAGGGCATCGACGTCTGGGCTAACTTCGGCACCAGCTATTTCCTGGAGCGCCGGGAGATCGGCATTTTCAACATCGGCGGCGCCGGAAAGATCTCCGTGGACGGCACGGTCTACCCGCTGAGCTACAAAGACTGCCTGTACATCACCCGCGGGGCCAGGGAGGTCCTGTTCTCCAGCGGCGATCCCGCCGCGCCCGCCAAGTTCTACATGGTCTCCGCCCCGGCTCACCGCAGCTATGAGACCCGTCTGCTCCGCCTGGAGGACGCCGCCAAGCGGCCTATGGGCGACACGGCCACCTCCAACAAGCGGGTCATCAACCAGTTTATCCACCCCGATGTGCTGCCTACCTGCCAGCTGTCCATGGGCATGACCGTGCTGGAGCCCGGCAGCGTGTGGAACACCATGCCGGCCCACACCCATGAGCGGCGTATGGAGATCTATATGTACTTTGAGGTGCCGGAGAACAACGTGGTCTTCCACCTGATGGGGGAGCCCCAGGAGACCCGCCACATCGTCATGCAGAACGAGCAGGCCGTCATCTCCCCGTCCTGGTCCATCCATGCCGGCGCGGGCACCTCCAACTACACGTTTATCTGGGCCATGGGCGGCGAGAACCAGGCATTTGACGACATGGACAACATCGCCACCCCGGATTTGAAGTGAGCAAGTGAACTAAGCAGACCACACTTAAAAATGTCTGCAAATTTAATCAATTGAGGTAAGCAGCATGGATATGATGAAGCAGTTCTCCCTGGAGGGGAAGGTAGCTCTGGTCACCGGCGCCGCCTACGGCATCGGCTTCGCTATCGCGGAGGCCCTGGCGGGTGCGGGCGCCAAGATCGTCTTCAACTGCCGCAGCCAGAAAAATCTGGACAAGGCCCTGGCCGACTACGCCGCCAAGGGCATTGACGCCCACGGCTACATCGCCGACGTCACCGACGACAAGCAGGTGGCGGAGCTGGTGGCTAAGATCGAGGAGGACCTGGGCGGCGTGGACATTCTGGTGAACAACGCCGGCATCATCAAGCGCATCCCCATGACCGAGATGAGCACCGAGGACTTCCGCCAGGTGGTGGATATCGACCTGGTGGGACCCTTTATCTGCGCCAAGGCGGTCATCCCCGGCATGATCAAGAAGGGCCACGGCAAGATCATCAACATCTGCTCCATGATGAGCGAGCTGGGCCGTGAGACCGTTTCCGCCTACGCCGCCGCCAAGGGCGGTCTCAAGATGCTGACCCGGAACATCTGCTCCGAGTACGGCGAGGCCAACATCCAGTGCAACGGCATCGGGCCCGGCTACATCGCCACCCCCCAAACCGCGCCTCTGCGGGAGCGCCAGAGCGACGGCAGTCGCCACCCCTTCGACCAGTTCATCGTCTCCAAGACCCCGGCGGCCCGCTGGGGCGAGCCGGAGGATCTGATGGGGCCCGCTGTGTTCCTGGCCTCCGACGCCTCCAACTTTGTCAACGGCCACATCCTCTATGTGGACGGCGGCATCCTGGCCTACATCGGCAAGCAGCCCTGAGAGCGCTTGCTCTCTCTATTACGAAGCAATAAAACTCCGGCCCGCCGGTAAAAACCGGCGGGCCGGAGTCTGCGTCTCCGGCGGCTCAGCGGAAATAGCCGTCCAGACCGTAGTAGGGCTCCAGATATGCCCGGGTATTCTCACACATCTCCCGGAACAGATCCCTGGCCTGATCCAGGCTCAGGGCGCCGCACAGGGGCTGATTGACAAAGGCGGCGAAGAGCTTGTCCAGATTCCGCTCCCGCACCCCCTCGCAGGTTACGTCGATGTTGGCGCAGCAGCGGGAGACCAGGGCGGCCACGGCGGTAGGCAGGGGCCGGGAGACCACCGGCTTGACCTGGCCGTGGGAGAAGACGCAGTTGGTCTCCACCACGCTGCCCAGAGGCATCTGAGGCATCTGGCCCCGGTTGGGCAGGTTGACGTTGCTGACGACGGTGGTGAGGCCCAGCAGGGCCTTCAGAAGGTCCACCGCCTCCTCGGAGGAGGGCCGGAGGGGGAAGGGCTGGCTGCCCTCCGCCATCCGGATGCTCTCCGCCACCCGCTGGGCCTGCTGGGCCTCCCGGTAATCCACGGTGGTGAGGCCGAAGCACCAGTCCTTGACGGCCTGGGGGTCCCCCAGATACCACTGGCCGGGTAGGAACTCCACCAGGTGCCGGTCCCCGGCGGCGCCCAGGGCGCCGTAGCGGCGGTACAGGTCCATCTTGACCTTGTTGCCCCCGATAAAGGGGTCGGTGCGGTAGGCGAAGCGGGGCTGGCCTGGGTTGCTGCAATACCCCTCCTCATAGAATCTGTCCATAAACTCCGGCAGGAGGGCGAGCAGGTCCACGTCCTGCCATGTGGCCTCGGTGATCCACGTGAAGTGGTTGATGCCGCTGGCGTCGGTGTAGATCTGATTCCGGTCCACCTCGATACCCCTGGTCTCTTTGAGCACGCAGGTGAGGAAATCCTGGGTGTGGAACACCTCGTGGCAGCAGCCGAAAGCCTTGATGTCCGGGAAAGTATCGTAGAGCGCCTTGGTGCAGGCGCTCATGGGGTTGGTCAGGTTCAGCACCCAAGCGTTGGGACACACGTCCCGGATGTTGGCGGCGAATTCCTCATAGATGGGCAGGGTGCGCATGGCCCGCAGCACGCCGCCGGGGCCGGCGGTGTCGCCCACCGGCTGGTAGATGCCGTATTTTTCCGGGGCGTGGACGTCGCTGCGCATCTCCCGGAAGGTGCCGGGGAGGATGGAGATGATGACAAAGTCCGCCCCGGATAGGGCGTCCTCCAGGCGGGGACAGACGGTGTACTGAAAGTGGGAGAGGGCGGCGGGGTCCTGATTGATACGGCCGCCGATGGCGGCGTTTCGCCGGGCGGCCTCCAGGTCAATGTCATACAGGGCGATCTCACCGCCCAGATCCCCGCTGAGGGCCAGATCGGACATAAACACCCGGGCCCACTGCTTCGAACCGCCGCCGATGTAGGCGATCTTGATATCCTTTCTCATAGCTGCATTCCTCCCATGGCGGGTATACCCGCACCAATTACCGCTATCATATAACAAATACGGTGGAGTGTCAATCCAATTCGGATACTTTTTTACCGCGTTCTATCCGCCAACAGAACCATATTTTACAAAATGAACGGACCGGACACCGAAAAATATCAAGAAAATCGGGCAAAGAGACGAGAAAATGCGGTTGACGCGGAGTGAAATATCCGGTATGATAATAATGATGAATGATTCGGGCGCTTCTTATGGACAAAACGGATGAAGACGGGATTGAAACGGGGGAGATACATCATGGAGATAAGGACGGTTGACTTGTACAGCGTCTACGGCCTGGAGCGGCCGAAGGGGGGCGTGGCACGGCTGACCTGCTGGACGGCGGTTACCCCGAAGAAGGTCAGCCCCAGACGGCGGCGGCCGGCGGTACTGATTCTGCCCGGCGGGGCCTACCGCTGGACCTCCCCCCGGGAGGCGGAGCCGGTGGCGCTGCGCTTTGCGGCCAGGGGGTACGCGGCCTTTGTGCTGGACTACTCCTGCGCCCCTCTGGGCTTCCCAGTCTCCCTGCGGGAGGCGGTCCTGGCCATGCGCTATATCCGGGAGAACGCGGAGGCCTTTGAGGTGAACCACCGCATGATGGCGGCCATGGGGTTCTCCGCCGGCGGACACCTCTGCGGCACCTTGGGCACCCTCTACGACGCCCCGGAGGTCTCGGACCTGGGCCCGGCGGAGCTGTTCCGGCCCGACGCTTTGGCCCTCTGCTACCCCGTGGCGGTGTCCTGGGGCCGCACCCACGACGAGAGCTTCGAGAACGTCTCCCTGGGCGACAGGGGGCTGCGGGAGCGGCTCTCCCTGGAGCGGCTGGTGCGGCCGGACATGCCGCCGGTGTTTTTGTGGCACACCCGGGACGACCCGGCGGTACCCTGCCGGAACAGTCTGGTGCTGGCCCAGGAGCTGGAGGAGGCGGGGGTGGACTTCGCCCTCCACATCTACCGGCACGGGCGCCATGGCCTGTCCACGGCGGACGAGATGGTCTATCCGGTCTACGGCGTGCCGGAGACCAGCTGGGATGTGCCTGGCTGGGTGGAGGCGGCGCTGCGGTTCTTTGCCGAGTGCGGCTTCACAATGACGGACATGGAGGAGGAGGCATGAATACCATTCTCTTTGTGGGGGAGCACCCCACCACCTATGAGGTCCAATGGCACACCCACGACCACTGGGAGCTGGTGTACTGCACTGGCGGCGAAGGCACGTTTACCTTTGAAAACGGCGGCGCCATCCACTACGGCGCCGGGGACACGGTGGCCATCCCGCCCAAGGTGCGCCACAGCAACGCCAGCGAGGGAGGCTTTACCAACATCCACATCCGCATGGACAGCCCCTCCTTCCCTTACCACACGGCGTTCCGGGTGGAGGACGACGTGGAGGGGAATCTGCGGGTGGCATTCTCCCAGTCCAAATACTACTACCTGGCGGACATCAACAAGCGGGAGCTGGTGCTGGCCGCCCTGGGGGAGCTGATCTCCAGCTACCTCATTGTCTTCCGGGACAACTCCTCCTACTCCGACCCGGTGGACCAGATTCGGAAGGTTCTCATCCGCAGCTACGACAAGATGGATTTCGCCCTGGACGAGGCCATCCGGGCCATGCCCTTCAACTACGACTATCTGCGCAAGCT
>CANRHK010000180.1 GCA_947630395.1 uncultured Oscillospiraceae bacterium | reverse complement strand
CCTGTACCACCGCTTCTGCGGTGGCGAGGCCGCCTACCAGGGGCAGCTGGACGAGTATGCGGTATATGCCCTGGCGCTGACGGAATTGTACAACAGGACATTTCAGACAAGCTATCTGGACGGCGCGGTCCGGTACGCGAAGCGGATGATGGAGCTGTTTGAGGACAGAGAGGGATATTTCATGACCGCCCACGACGCGGAGGCCCTAATCGCCCGCCCCAAGGAGACCTACGACGGGGCCCTGCCCTCCGGCAACTCCGCCGCCGCTATGGTGCTGGAGCGTCTGACCGGGCTGACGGGGGAGCCGATCTTCCGGGAGGCGGCGGACCGGCAGCACGCGTTTATGGCGGGGCAGGCCGGGGCATATCCCGCCGGGTACTGCTATGGGCTGCTGGCCATGTCCGGGACAATCTATCCCCATAAGGAGCTGCTTTGCACCGGCGATAGGCTCCCCGACGAGGTAAAGAATTATCTGAAATCCCACCCGGCCCACGATCTGAGCATCCTGTATAAATCCGCAGAGAACGAAAAGGAACTGGCGAAGCTGGCCCCCTTCACAGGGGCCTATCCTGTTTCCGTGCAGCCGGTGTTCTATCTGTGTCAAAACAACACATGCCGCGCGCCGGAGTCGGACTTCCGTCAGCTGGCACTGTAAAGCGACATCGGTGGGAACCGGCGCTGAGCCGCAGCATGGTTTCGACTTCCCACAAAAATTCCGCCGCTGTTTAGAAAAAGTTTAGAATTGTCTGTTATACTTCCTAAAGAAGGGGGTGTGGACATGGGCAAGACGACAGGGCCATGACGCGCCGGCGGGCGGTCATGGCCCTGTTTTCACAGGCCGGCAAGCAGCGCTTGCGGAGTAGAATGGAGCAGACAGCGGTTGGACAAAGTAAAAAACGGACGGCGCACCCAAAGCGAAGGTCCGCCCTCCGGGCGGACTGGGCGCCGCATAGATATCTCCCGTACAACCGTCCTAAAACAGCCGCTTCGCCCCATATACGGACGGCAGCAATTTAGACCAGACAGACCGGCAGGACAGCGCAAAAACAAATCAAAACATTGGGATTCTCAAGGGTGAAACCCTTGAGCGCGCTTTTGGGTACTTTTCCCGCGGGGAAAAGTACCCCAGGGTTGCGGCTGCACCGAAAAAAGATAAGAAGAAGGGGAGGGGGCGGAGCCCCCTCCCGCAGTATTTATCAGTTCAGGAAGTCCTTGAGCTTCTTGGAGCGCGACGGATGCCGCAGCTTCCGCAGCGCCTTGGCCTCGATCTGCCGGATCCGCTCCCGGGTGACATTGAACTCCTTGCCAACCTCCTCCAGAGTGCGGGTCCGCCCGTCCTCAATGCCGAAGCGCAGCTTCAGCACCTTCTCCTCCCGGGGGGTGAGGGTGCTCAGCACCTCCACCAGCTGCTCCTTCAGCAGGGTGAAGCTGGCGGCCTCGCTGGGCTCGCTGGCGCCCTCGTCAGGGATGAAGTCCCCCAGGTGACTGTCCTCCTCCTCGCCGATGGGGGTCTCCAAACTCACAGGCTCCTGGGCAATTTTCAGAATTTCCCGGACCTTGTCCACGGGCATACCCATCTCCGCGGAGATCTCCTCCGGGGAGGGGTCATGGCCCAGCTCCTGGAGGAGCTGCCGGGAGACCCGGATGACCTTGTTGATGGTCTCCACCATGTGGACCGGAATGCGGATGGTCCGGGCCTGGTCGGCAATAGCTCTGGTGATGGCCTGCCGGATCCACCAGGTGGCGTAGGTGGAGAACTTGTAGCCCTTGGTGTAGTCGAATTTCTCCACCGCCTTGATAAGCCCCAGGTTGCCCTCCTGAATCAGATCCAGGAACAGCATCCCCCGGCCAACGTACTTCTTGGCGATGGACACCACTAGCCGGAGGTTGGCCTCCGCCAGTTGCTGCTTGGCCCGCTCGCCCTGCTTGGCCAGCTTCTTCAGCTCCGCCACGGCCTCGGCGGGAAGCTCGCCGCCGGACAGGCTGTCCAGCTGCTCCTGGGCCAGATTGCCGGCGCTCATCTTCTCTGCCAGCTCGATCTCCTCCTCGGGGGAGAGCAGGGGCACCTTGCCGATCTCCTTCAGGTACATCCGCACCGGGTCGTCAATGGAGAAGCTGTCCACCAGCGTGTTGGGGTCAACCAGTTCCTCCTCCTCAATCTCCGCGATGATCTCCAGAGGGGGCTCCATGTCGTCGGGGATCTCCGGGAGAATGTCCTCCTCACTGCCAATCTCAATGGAGAGGACCTCCAGGGAGTCATAGATCTTCTCCAGCTGGTCGCTCTCCAGCTCCAGCTCGTCCAGCACCTCCATCATCTCAGAGGAGTCCAGGCGTCCCCGCTTCTTGCCCCGGGCAAAGAGGTCCATCACTTTTTCATTGCTGTTCAAAATAGCGGCGGCGGGGAGCGTCGCCACGATCTTTTCCGGCAGCTTCAGGTATTTCTTCTCGCCCTCCGGCTTCTTTACGCTCTGTTCCGTCTTCATGCTCTGCTCCTCGTTTTTTTTGCTCATGTTTGCTTTCCTCCATAGCCCTTTTTCTCTTTTGATTTCTGCATGGCAGCCAGCAGTGGGTCGGACTCCCCGTCGCCCCGGCGCTTGGCCGCCGACTCCTGGATGATGCGTATGTAATCCGGAAGGGACCTGTCCGCGTGGGCCAGACTCTCCGGCTTTTGCAGCAGGGTGGTGAGATGCCCCATCTCCTCCGCCGTGAAGCGCCCGGCCAGGGCGGCCGGGGTGGGGGAACGGCCCTCCCCCCATATCTCCAGCTGGGCGGCGTAGAACTGCCCCAGCAAGGGGGAACTGAAGTCCTCCGGGGACAGGTCCCGGCACCGCTCCGCCAAAGCCCCGTCCAGAAACAGCAGCCGCACAACACCCTCCTCCGCCATGGCGGACCGCATGTCGGTGTAGCGGAGGGAGCGCTCCTGGGGCTGCCGGAGGGCGCCCACATTCAGCGCCTCCTTTTTCAGGGCCTGCTTGTCCCGCCCCGCTTTTTTGCCCCTGGCCCGCTTCACCTCCAGCAGCATGGCCTCCCGGGAGAGGCCCGAGCGATCGGCGGCCCGTCCGGCGCAGACCTCCCGCTCCACGGCGCCGGGCAGGGAGGCGATCAGCTGGCTGATCTCCGCCGCGTAGGCGATCTTGCCGTCCCCGGTGCTCAAATCATACTTGGCGGCCACCGCCTCCATGCGGTAGTCCAGCTGGTTCTCGCTGCCGCTCAGCACCGCCTCAAAGGCCGGCGCCCCCTGGAACTTGATGAAGTCGTCCACGTCCTGCTTCACGTACTGTCCGTCCACCAGCCGGCGGGGCAGCTGGAGGACCCGCACGTTGAACTCGCTGTTCTTCAGCAGCTCAATGTTCTTCTCCGTGGCCATCTGGCCGGCGGCGTCGTTGTCGTAGCAGAGCACCAGCTCCTTGGTATACCGGCTCAGAATCCGGGTCTGCTCCACCGTGAGGGCGGTGCCCATGGAGGCCACCGCATTGTCAAATCCCGCCTGGTGGAGGGTGATGACGTCGATGTTGCCCTCGCAGAGGATGAAGTTGGGCCGCTTGGTCTTCTTGGCCAGGTTGATGCCGTACAGGTTCCGCCGCTTGCTGTAGACGATGGTCTCGGTGGTGTTCATATACTTAGGCTCGGATTTGTCCAGCACCCGCCCGCCGAAGGCCACCACGTCCCCCCGCACGTCGAAGACAGGGAACATGAGCCGGTTGCGGAACTTGTCGTAGAGCCGGCCCTTTTGGTTTTGCACCGCGAGGCCCGCCGAGAGCAGCTCGGCCTTGGTGTAGCCCTTCTCCTGCATGGCCGTGATGAGGCCGTCCCACTGGTCCAGGGAGGCCCCCAGGCCGAAGTTCATAGCGGTCTTCCGGCTGATGCGCCGCTGGTTCAGATAGGCCGCCACCGCCGCCCCCTCCGGGCGGCCCAGGTTCTGGTAGTACCACCGGGCCGCGTCCTTGTTCAGCGCCAGCACCCGCTGCCGCCGCCGTGCCTCGGTCCTATCCGTGTTGTCCTCCGGCACCTCCAGGTTGGCCCGCTTGGCCAGGAACCGCACCGCATCCGGGAAGGACAGGTTCTCAATCTCCATGATGAAGTTGATGACCCCGCCGCCGTGGCGGCAGCCGAAGCAGTGGTAGATCTGCTTGTCCTGGGAGACAGAGAAGGAGGGGGTCTTCTCGTTGTGGAAGGGGCAGAGGCCGAAGTAGTTGCTGCCCTTTTTGGTGAGGGTGACGTAGGAGGAGACCACATCCACAATATCGCTGCGGGCAATGAGCTCGTCCAAAAACTGCTGGGGAAAGGACATGCGGGCGTTCACCTCCTGCCATTTTATGATGCACCATTAACAGTATACAACGAAAAGTCCGAAATTCCTCTTTTCAAATCACATTTTTTAAAAAATTTTCTTTCAGAAGAGGAAATTTTTCACGGACAGGCCGCCTGTCACGGCGTTTCGCGCCGGTTTTTGTCCCCCCAGTCGCACATCTGGTCCAGAATGGGGATCAGCGACCGCCCCCGATCCGTGAGGCTGTACTCCACCTTGGGCGGGATCTGGGGGTACTCCTCCCGGTGGATGAGGCCGTCCGCCTCCAGCTGCTTCAGCGTGGAGCTGAGGGTCTTGTAGGTAATGCCGCCGATGTATTTCTGCATCTCATTAAAGCGCACGACCTGAAACTCCATCAGCGTATAGAGAATGAACATTTTATATTTGCCCTGAATCAGCGACATGGTGTAGTTGAACCCCGTGTCCTCCAGCCTGCAATTGGCGATACAGTCCTTACTCATTATGCTTTCCTCCGGGATAGTATATATCTTTCATGTGCGTACTTGCACTCATAACCCCTACCTGCTATCATTATAACCGGAGGACAGAGCAAAGTCAATGTCCGAATCATCAGACTGTAAAGGAGCAAAACGTGATGAAGAAAGATTTTGGTGCGAAGCCGTATCTGTTTCCCATGCCGGCCTACATGATCGGCACCTACAACGAAGACGGCACCGTGGACGAGATGATGATGGCCTGGGGCGGCATCTGCGCCGAGGACATGGTGGCGCTGAACCTGGAGGCCGACCACAAGACGGTGG
>CANRHK010000179.1 GCA_947630395.1 uncultured Oscillospiraceae bacterium | reverse complement strand
ACAGGGTGACAGTAACCATAACGACAGCAATCCGCAGAAGGTGGACGTGGACGCTCTGAGGCGCTTCTTGGCTTCGCCCCTGGCGGAGGAGCTGCGGGGGGCGGAACAGGTGGAGCGTGAGTTCCGTTTCAGCCTCCTGGTGCCCGCCGGGGACTATTTCCCGGGAATGGATGGCGCGGATGAGGTGCTGCTCCAGGGCGTGGTGGACCTGTACGCTGTGAAGGATCATTCCATTACAGTCGTTGATTTCAAGACGGACCGGGTGACGCCGGAGACGCTTCCCGGCCAGGTGGAGCGCTACCGTCCCCAGCTGGGGGTCTATACCGCCGCGCTGGAGCGGATCATGGGCCTGCCGGTGGCGCGCCGGGTGCTGTACTTCCTCCGCACGGGGGAGGCCGTGGAGCTGTAGAAGACAGCAGAAGGCGTGAGAGACAGTGACAGAAATAGAAAGCGGCCATGGACAGATGTCCATGGCCGCTTTCTACCTCGTCGGGGGATTGCTTCCGTCACCGTGCGGAAATGTGGGAAAACCGGGGAAGCGGAGAGCGACAATAAAAGTTCTTTTTCTGTTCCTTTTTCTTTCAAGAAAAAGGAACAGAAAAAGGAACTCAATCCCCCGGTCCCGGGTAGACGACCTTGCCCAGGTTCCAGTTCAGCGCCACCCGCCTGGCGGCGTCCAGCCGCTCGGCCTCATTCTTATAGGATAGCTCGGCGGTGTGGGCGCCGCAGTCCACACACTGGACGTACACGCACCAGCCGCCCTCCTCCTCAAAGCAGCCTACGCTGCCGCAGTAGGGGCAGTCCTGCAAATCAATCTCCTCAAAGGGGTCCATCTCTTGTCCTCCTGTCGTCAGTTTAAACAGATCGTCCATTGGGGATAGTGTACCACAGAAGCGGCAAAAGCACAATGAAAATTTTCTCTGCCGCCGGACCTATTTCTGCATAAACTATGGGAGAGAATGAGAAGGAGGCGCGGCTTATGTGCGGCATCGCGGGATTCAGCGGCTTTGGGGAGGACTACCGCCATCGTCGGCGGTACTATGAGGAGATTCTGGAGGACATGGCGGCCTCCGTCCGGCACCGGGGCGGGGACCAGGAGGGGACGTACCTCTCCGGCCACGGGGGCCTGGCCCACGCCCGGCTCTCCATCAGGGACGTGACGGGGGGCCGGCAGCCCATCGTCCGCCGCCGGGACGGGTGTGAATACGCCATCAGCTACAACGGCGAGATCTACAACGCCGGGGAGCTGAAGGCGGAGCTGGCGGGCAAGGGATATACCTTCGAGACCACCACGGACACGGAGGTCATCCTCTTGGGCTACATGGACCGGGGGACGGACTTCTTTCAGAAGCTCAACGGCATCTACGCCTTCGCCATCTGGGACGGGACGCTGGAACGGCTGGTACTGGTCCGGGACAGGGCGGGGGTGAAGCCCCTGTTCTACGCGATCCGGGCCGGGGAGCTGGTGTTCGGCTCCGAGCCTAAGGCCCTCTTTGCCCACCCCCTGGTGACGCCGGAGGCGGATCTGGACAGCTTCCGGGAGGTGTTCGGCATCGGCCCCGCCCGCACCAGCGGCCACGGGGTCTTCAGGGACGTGTGGGAGCTGGAGCCGGGGCAGCTGGCCCTCTTTGACCGGGACGGGCTGAAAAAGGCGTTCTACTGGCGGCTGGAGGCCCGGGAGCACACCGAGACCTACCCGGAGACCACGGCCCATACGGCGTTTCTCGTGCGGGACGCGGTGGAGCGGCAGATGGTGTCCGACGTGCCGGTGTGCGCGTTCCTCTCCGGGGGCGTGGACTCCAGCATCGTCACCGCCATCGCCGCCGGCTGCCTGGGCCGGGAGGGGGGACGCCTCAACACCTTCTCCTTTGACTTCACCGGCAACAAGCGGTACTTCCAGTCCAACTCCTTCCAGCCCGAGCAGGACCGGCCCTATGTGGATATCATGCTGGAGGCCCACCCTGAGCTGCGTCATACGTATCTGATGTGCACGGAGGAGGAGCTGGCGGAGGAGCTGGAGACGTCGGTGGCGGCCAAGGACCTGCCCGGCATGGCGGACGTGGACGCCTCCATGCTGTACTTCTGCCGCCTGGTGAAACAGCACAACAAGGTGGCCCTCACCGGCGAGTGCGCCGATGAGATTTTTGGCGGCTACCCGTGGTTCTACCGAAAAGAGCTCCTGGAAGGGGAGGGGTTCCCCTGGTCCAGGAGCATGGAGATGCGGGAATTGCTGCTCACCGACGAGTGCCGCCGGGCCTTGCATCTGGGGGAGTACTCCATGGCGCAGTACCGCGAGAGCGTGGCCCAGACCCCGGCCCTCCCCGGCGAGACGGGGGAGGAGCTGCGCCGCCGGCAGATCGGGTGGCTGAATCTCCGCTGGTTCATGCAGACCCTGCTGGATCGGATGGACCGGGCCAGCATGTGGTCGGGGCTGGAGGCCCGGGTGCCCTTCGCGGACCACCGGATCATCGAGTATTTGTACAACGTGCCCTGGGAGATGAAGTACCGGGAGGGGGAGGAGAAGGCCCTCCTCCGGGACGCCTGCGGCCACCTGCTGCCCCAGGCGCTGATGCACCGGAAGAAAAGCCCCTATCCCAAGACCTACAGCCCGGTCTACCAGGCGCTGGTGGCGAAGAAGTTCGAGGACATTCTGGCAAATCCCAACGCCCCCATCCGCCCCCTCATCGACCGGGAGAAGGCCAGGGCCTTCGCCGAGGCCCCGGCGGAGCTGGGGAAGCCCTGGTTCGGCCAGCTGATGGCGGGCCCCCAGCTTATCGCCTACCTGGTGATGGTGAACCAGTGGATGGAGAGGTGGCACCTGAGCCTCTGACTGCTAGTCCAGCAGACGGTAGATATAGTAGTCGTACTCGTCCCCGCCGCCGCTGGCGCAGACCGCCACGCTGTCGTTGTCAAACCAGTAGGCATCGTACTCGTTGACGTCGTTGAGGTTCTCCCGGGAGAACTGGACGTAGGTCCCCTTGACGAAGTCCATGATCCCCAGATCCCCGAAGGTCCCGTCCTTCCAGGCGCGGATCAGCAGCTTCTCCCCGTCGGCGCTGAGGACGCACTCTATGTCCGGGTAGTCCACGTCCGGCCACTGCCAGCCCTCAATTTTGATGCGCTCCCCGCTGGTCAGGTCCACCGCCCAGACATTCCGGCCGGCATCCACCTCCACGGCGTACCGGCTGCCGGCGTACAGATTCCCCCAGACGCTGAAGGTGCTGAAGCCGGAGATAAAGGTCAGCCCCACCCGGTTGGGTTCGCCCAGCTCGCCCTTGCCCATGGCGGCCCAGCCCGCCGGGTCCTGGGCCAGGGCGCCCCAGTTCAGGGACCACACGTCGTGGCTGGTGGCCGCCGTGGCGGGCACATCGCGGAACACCTCCCGGCGCTCCAGGGTCTTCAGGTCGATGGCCCACGCCCGGTAGGCGCCGAATTTCGCCTCCTCAATGGAGTCGCCCTCCAGCACCCAGCAGGAGAGGGTGTCGCCGATGAGGCTGCACGCCTGGGCGTGCTCCCCGGAGAGCTGGTCCACGCCGTACATCTTCCCGGCGGTCAGGTCCACGTAGTACAGCGCCCCCTCGTAGGTGGTCAGCAGCATTTTACTCCTATCCTCCGAGGCGGCGGCCAGATAGATGTCCAGCTCCTCCGCGCCGGTGCCCGCCAGCACGTCCCGCATCTCTCCGGTCTCCAGGTCGATGAGCACCGGGTAGCGGCTGCTCTGGTAGACCCCGTCCACCTCCCGGCCCCACTCCAGCTGGAACAGGGCCGCGTGGATGTTGCCGTCCAGATTGTAGAACCCGAACCTGGCGTCGGCGGGGAGGTAGGTGCAGTTCCAGTACCCGTCGTGCTCCACCCATTCAAACTCCACCAGGAACTCCTGGCCCAGGACAGTGTACTCCTGGCGGAAGGCCCGGGGTTCCAGCTTGACCAGCTCCCCGTTCTCCTCCCGGTAGGCGTCGCAGCGGTAACCGGCCTCGCCGGTCCAGACCAGGAACAGGCCGTCCCTGGCTGCTGTGCCGTTGGGGACGTGGACGTGGGAGCCCTCCAGGACGCCGCCCACGTCGACGCGGTCCGGGTCGATCACCAGTCCGCCTGGGCCGTCCCCGCTGTGGTCGGGCACAACGGAGGTCTCCCCGATGTGGAGGAAGGAGAACACCCTCTCCCGGAATGTCTCATTGGCGGCCATGGCCGTGGCCATCAGAGCCATCAGCAGCAGGGCCAGGGCCGCGGCCAGCAGCATCCTGTGCCGCAGCGAACGGACTGCCCGACGGCCGGGAGGTTCCTCCCATTGGGCGGGCAGGTACCCCAGGCGCTCCTGGGCCGAGGCGATGTAGGCCCCGCGGATGTCCGTCATGGCCTCCAGAATGTTGTCGCTTCTCATAGCAAGCCCTCCTTGTGTAAGTGTTTTTTCAGCTTTTCACGGGTGCGGAACAGCATGGACTTGGTCTTGCTCTCGCTGAAGCCAAACTTCAGGCTGATCTCCGGCAGGGGGGCCAGGAACCAATACCGGGCCACAAACACGTCCCGATCCACCGCCGGCAGCGCCTCCAGGAACCGGTCGATAGCGGCGGAGAGCTCCTTGGCCTCCACAGCCTCCTCCACGCCGCCGCCATAGGGGATGCACTCCTCCAACTCCTCCAGGGCCAGATCGACTGTGCCGCCGCCCCGTTTGTCCCGGAGGCTGTCGCGGCGCTTTTTCAGGCTGATCCGCCTTGTCAGCTTGCCCAGGAACGTGGACAGGATGCTGGGACGGTGGGGCGGTATGGTGTTCCACGCGGCCAGCCAGGTGTCGTTGACGCTCTCCTCCGCGTCCTCCGCCCTGGCGAGAATGTGATGGGCGATGGTGTAGCAATAGCTTCCGTATTTTGACTGCGTCTCCGAAATGGCGCTCTGGTCCCGGGACCAGTAGAGTTCCACAATCCTGCCGTCTTCCATCGCTTGACCTCCTTGTCTCTTCCTGTGCTTTGCCCCCGTCTCCGCAGCGGCGAGCCGGCCGCGGGACCAGCGGAGATCCACCGCCTTGCTGTTTTCCATAGTATAACCTCCTTGCTTCTGTCGTAGGGCACTCTGCCTTATTACTACCCGTTTTGCCCCGGAGGTTGC
>CANRHK010000178.1 GCA_947630395.1 uncultured Oscillospiraceae bacterium | reverse complement strand
CCGTGGCCTGCTTCGCCGCCCAGCTGGACCCTACCCTGGAGGAGCTGGGGGACATCAAGACCGCTGTCAGCGAGGCGGTGACCAATGCCATCGTCCACGCCTACCCGGACAGCCTGGGCCGCATTGTGCTCAAGGCACGGATTCTGGACGGGGACGTGCTGGAGATTACCGTCCGGGACTGGGGCAAGGGGATCGCCGACGTGGAGAAGGCCCGGCAGCCCCTCTTCACCACCGGCGGCGAGGAGCGCAGCGGCATGGGCTTTACCATCATGGAGAGCTTTATGGATAAATTGACCGTTCGCTCCACCCCCGGCAAGGGGACCCGGGTGACCATGCGCCGGCGCATCCAGCCCCGCCGGCGGGGGAAGTGACCGGCGAGGCCCTGGAGCTTCTGGCCCTGGCCAGGCAGGGGGACGAGGCGGCCACCGAGCGGGTGCTGGAGGAGAACAGCGGCCTTATCTGGGCCGTGGTCCGTCGGTACTACGGCAAGGGCGCGGACCCCGACGACCTGTACCAGCTGGGCTGCCTGGGCTTTCTCAAGGCGGTGCGGGGCTTCGACACCGCCTACGGCACCCAGTTCTCTACCTACGCCGTGCCCAAGATCGCCGGCGAGATCCGGCGCTACCTCCGGGACAACAGCCTTATCAAGGTGGGGCGCACCCTCCGGGAGCAGAGCATCGCCGTCTACGCAGCCCGGGAGAAGCTCCGCGCCCAGCTGGGCCGGGAGCCAGTGCTCACTGAGCTGGGGGAGGCCACCGGGCTGACGGTGGAGGAGATCGCCGAGGCCGAGCTGGCCGCCGCGCCCCCCGACAGTCTCCAGCAGGAGAACGCCGACGGCCTCACTCTGGAGTCAACCCTGGCCGACAGCGCCAGCGAGGACAGCCTGCTGGAGCGCATCGACCTGCGCGCCGCCGTGGACGCCCTGCCGGACCAGGAGAAGAAGACCATCCTCCTCCGCTTCTACAAGGGCATGACCCAGCAGCAATGCGCCCGGATTCTGGGCGTCAGTCAGGTACAGATCTCCCGCCTGGAAAAACGGGCCATTGAGAAGCTGCGGCAGGCCATGGGATAGCTCCCCCTCTCCCCTTTTTTGATGGATAAACGGGAAAAAAGGGATTGTTTTTTTCCGAAGATTGCTGTATACTATAAGAACAGTTTTCTTTTGGGAGGAACGACCATGAAAGATCGTACCTGGCGTACTGTTCTGGCCATCGCCGGCCTGTGTCTGGCCGTCGCCGGCCTCATCTGCGTCATCGTGGTGAACATGGACAAGCTGACCGCCTGCGTCCAGTCCCTGGGCAAGAAGCACAGCGCCTGCCCGGAGTTCGACGACTACGACGACGATCTGCTCCAGGAGTAATCGTCACATCCGCAATAAAGGACAGGCACGGCCGGCGGTCGTGCCTGTCCTTTTGCTTTGTAAAAATCCGCTCATGGCGGTTTTCCGGGCCCGCGCTAGCGGACCACTACGTTCTCCTGTCCCAGGACCTCTGTCAGTTCCTCCACAAGGCTCTTCGCCAGAAGGCAGGTGGCGCCCATCCGCCGCCCGGTGTCGGTGAAGACCAGCTTCGCCGGCGTATAGCCGGGGAACATGCGAATGACGCGGTTGATGTGCTGCAGCGCCGGATCGTCCACGGACGGCAGCCGCAGCCACAGCGTCTTCCCCGGCAGCATCTCCACGCCGGCCTGCCGGGCCGTCCGTACGTTCTGCTCCGTTGGGACGCCGTCCCCCTTCCGTAGGGCGTACACCGCGTCGCAGAGAATCTGGGGCGGCTTCTCGTCCCGGACAGACAGCTTGCCTCGCACCAGCACCGCGCTGCCCACCGCCAGCAGCCGCCCGCACTTCTCCATCGTCCTGGCAAAGCACAGCAGCTCAATGGATCCGGTCTCGTCCTCCACGGTGGCGTAGGCCATGAGGGAGTTGTTCCGGGTAGTGCGGGTGCGATAGGCGGTGACCACGCCCGCCACGGCGATCTGCTGCTCGTCCCGGTAGACGGTGGGGCCCCCCTCCTGGGCGAAGTCCTCGCCGATGGAGGCGATGCGCACCGCCCCCGCCCGCTGGGCCAGCTCCCGGTAGGCGTGCATGGGGTGGCCGGAGAGGTACAGGCCCGTGATCTCCTTCTCCTGGCGCATCCGCTCCTCCGGGGCAAACTCAGGCACGTCCGGCAGCGTCACATGGACCAGGTGGGGCTGGCTCTCCGAGGCGGCCATGCCAAACAGATCTATCTGGCCGTCCAGGTTCTGGCGGCGGCTGTCGGCGATGGAGTCCAGCAGCTTCTCATAGACCTCAATCAGCTGGCTGCGGTAGGCCCCCAGGCCGTCAAAGGCACCCGCCCGGATCAGGTTCTCCACCGCCCGCTTGTTGATATCCGCGCCGTGCATCCGCTCACAGAAGTTCTGGAAGCCGGTGAAGGGTCCCTCCGCCTCCCGCTCCAGGACCATGTTCTGGATGAAGCCCCGGCCGATGTTCTTGATGGCCGCCAGGCCGAAGCGGATGCCCCCCTCCTCCACGGTGAAGGTGTCGAAGGACTTGTTCACATCCGGGGGCAGCAGCTGGATGCCCATGTCACGGCACTCGTTGATATACTCGCTGATCTTGTCCGACCAGTCCAGCACCGAGCTCAGCAGCGCCGCCATGTACTCCTTGGGGTGGTGGAGCTTAAACCATGCGGTTTGGTAGGCCACCACGGCGTAGCACACAGCGTGGGCCTTGTTGAAGGCGTATTCGGCGAAAGCGTCAATCTCGCTGTAGATGGCCTTGGCCACGTCCTCCGGCACGCCGTTTGCGATGCAGCCGGCGATGTGCCGGTCCGGGTCGCCGTAGATGAACGCCTGCTGTTCCCGCTCGATCTCCTTCCGCTTTTTCTTGCTCATGGCCCGGCGCACCATGTCCGCCTGGCCCAGGGAGTAGCCCGCCAGGCGGCGGAAGATCTCGATGACCTGCTCCTGGTAGACAATGCAGCCGTAGGTGATGGACAGAATGGGCTCCAGCAGGGGGTGCTTGTAGCTCACCAGTTTGGGGTCGTGCTTGCAGGCGATAAACCGGGGGATGGAGTCCATGGGGCCCGGCCGGTACAGGGCCACGATGGCGGTCAGGTCCTCAATGGACTGGGGTTTCAGGCCCACGCAAACGCCGGTCATGCCGGCGGACTCCATCTGGAACACGCCGCTGGTCTTGCCCTGGGTCAGCATGTCGAAGACCGCCTGCTCGTTTTCCGGAATATCGGACAGCTTGAAATCCGGTTGCTTTTTCCGCACCGTCCGCACCGCGTCGTCCAGCACCGTCAGATTCCGAAGGCCCAAAAAGTCCATTTTCAGCAGGCCCAGCTCCTCCAGCGTCACCATGGTGTACTGGCAGACGATGGTGTCGTCGTTCCGGGCCAGGGGGACGTAGGTGTAGACCGGATTCTTGGTAATCACCACGCCGGCGGCGTGGGTGGAGGCGTGGCGGGGCATGCCCTCCAGGCTCCGGGCGGTGTCAATGAGCCGCTTGACCTTCTGGTCCCCGTTGTACATCTCCTTAAGGGGCTTGCTGAGCCGCAGAGCGTCATCCAGGGTGATGTGGAGGGTGGAGGGCACCTGCTTGGCCACCGCGTCCACGTCGGCGTAGGGCATGTTCATCACCCGGCCCACGTCCCGGATCACCGCCCGGGCGGCCATGGTGCCGAAAGTGACGATCTGGGCCACCCGGTCGCCGCCGTACTTCCGGCGGACATAGTCCACCACCTCGTCCCGGCGGGTGTCGCCGAAGTCCATGTCGATATCCGGCATGGAGACACGCTCCGGGTTCAGGAAGCGCTCGAAGTACAGTCCGTACTTCATGGGGTCGATGTCGGTGATGTGGAGGCAGTAGGAGACCATGCTGCCAGCGGCGGACCCGCGGCCCGGGCCCACGGGGATGCGGGCCTCCCGGGCGAAGCGGACGAAATCGGACACAATCAGGAAGTAGTCCGTGAAGCCCATGCGCTCGATCATATCCAACTCGTAGTCCAGCTGCTTGTGGTACTCGGGGCGTTTGCCCCGGTACTTCTCCGCGAAGCCCGCCTCGCAGAGCTTGCGGATATAGGTCTGGGAGGTCTCCCCCTCCGGCACGGCAAATTCCGGCAGGTGGTACTTGCCGAAGGTGAAGTCCAGGTTGCACAGGTCAGCGATTTTCCCGGTATTCTCCAGGGCATTCGGGTAACGGCTGAACAGTTTCTCCATCTCCTCGGTGGATCGGACGTAGAAGTTTTGGGGCTCGTATTTCATCCGCTTTTCATCGTCCACGGTCTTGCCGGTCTGGATGCAGAGGAGAATGTCGTGGGCCTCCGCGTCCTCGGGGGCCAGGTAGTGGCAGTCGTTGGTGCAGACCAGGGGGATGCCGGTCTCATTGTGGATCTGCAAAAGCGCCTCGTTGACCACCGCCTGATCCCGGATGCCGTGGTCCTGGATCTCTAAATAGAAGCAGTCCTCCCCGAAGATCTCACGCATTTCCAAGGCGTAGGATTTGGCTTTCTCGTATTCGCCGCGCAGAATCCGCTTGGGGATTTCGCCCGCCAGGCAGGCGGACAGGGCGATAAGGCCCTTGCTGTGCTGCCGCAGCAGGTCCATGTCGATGCGGGGACGGATGTAGAAGCCCTCCACATGGGCCATGCTGACCATATAGCTCAGGTTCTGATAGCCCTCCTCGTCCCGGCAGAGCAGGACCAGGTGGCGGCTCTCGGCGTCAAACTCGTGGACCTTGTCGAAGCGGGTACGGCCCAGGGGGGCCACATAGACCTCGCAGCCAATGATCGGCTTGACGCCCTCTTTTTTGCAGGCGCGGTAGAAGTCAATGGCGCCATACATGACGCCGTGGTCGGTGACCGCCACGGCGGTCTGGCCAAGGGACTTGACACGCTTGGCCAGGCCGTCGGTGCGGCAGAAGCCGTCCAGGAGGCTGTATTCCGTATGAACGTGAAGATGGACAAAGGACATGGCGCACCTCCAAAGGGCAAAGCTTTTATGGCTCCATTATACGGCGCCACAAAAGCTTTATCAAGTACAAATGCTCTATTTCAGGATGTGGGGCTTCCCGCCCCACGCCCTGGGGTACTTTTCCCTCGTGGGAAAAGTACCCAAAAGCACGCTCAAGGGTTTCACCCTTGAGAATCCTAATGT
>CANRHK010000177.1 GCA_947630395.1 uncultured Oscillospiraceae bacterium | reverse complement strand
GATACTTCTCGTGCCAGTGGTCGATCATGGCGTTCCAGCGGGCCTCGCGGATGTTCTTGTCGTCGGTGTCCATGGCAGCCCTGGCCTCGTCCATGAAGTTGGCCACGATGTCGTCGAAGAGCTCCTGGTTGAAGTCGGCGTGGGGGTAGTCGAACTTGGGTTTGCCGATCTCGGCCACCATCTGGTTGATGAGGGCCACCTGCTTCTGGTTCTCCTTGTGGGCCAGCTCGATGGCGGCATACATGACGTCGTTGGGGATCTCGTTGGCGCCGGCCTCGATCATGACCACCTTTTTGCCGGTGGAGACCACGGTGACGTCCAGATCGGAGACCTGAGCCTGCTCGCGGGTGGGATTTACCACCAGCTTGCCGTCCACATAGCCGATCTTCAGGGCGCCCACGGGCCCATTCCAGGGGATGTCGGAGATGGCCAGGGCGGCGGAGGTGCCGATGAGGGCCGCGATCTCCGGAGAGCAGTCGTGGTCTACGCTCATAACCGTAGCCATGATGGCCACGTCGTTGCGGAAGTCGCCGGGGAACAGGGGGCGGATGGGCCGGTCGATGACGCGGCTGGTGAGGATGCCCTTCTCACCGGGGCGGCCTTCGCGGCGCATGAAGCTGCCGGGGATGCGGCCCACGGCGTACATCTTCTCCTCAAAGTCCACGCTCAGGGGGAAGAAGTCGATGCCGTCCCGGGGCCGGGGAGCGGCGGTGGCGGTGACCAGGACCACGGTCTCGCCGTAGGTGACCATGACGGCGGCGTTGGCCAGCTCGGCGATCTTGCCGGTCTCCAGGGTCAGGGGACGGCCCGCCAGGTCCATGGTGTACTTGCGGTAGTTGGGGAACTGCTTCTTGGTGATAATGGTTGACATGGTTAGCTCCTTTTCTTCATTCGTTTGGTGCGGGAGCCAACCTTTTTTAGCACTTGATCCCAACTCCAAAGCGCCGCGGCGGCACCTTGGGGGCAGGATCAACTGCTAAAAAAAGGGGACAGGCTCCCGGCGGGGGAGGGGGACGCGCTGTGACAGGAAAGACGGGGAGAAGGGGCGGCGCGCCCTTTCTCCCCGAGGTTCGTCACTTACTTGCGGATACCCAGCTTGGCGATGAGGGCGCGGTAGCGCTCAATGTCCTTCTTGGCCAGATAGTCCAGAAGGCTGCGGCGCTTACCGATCATCTTGTACAGGCCACGGCGGCTGTGGTTGTCGTGGATGTGGACCTTCAGGTGCTCGGTGAGCTGGTTGATCCGCTCGGTGAGGATGGCCACCTGGACCTCGGGGGAGCCGGTGTCCGTGGCGTGGGTGCGGTTGGCCTCGATGATGGAGGTCTTCTGATCTTTCTGCATCATGGTAGTTGGTTCACCTTTCTCAAAAATTCTCCGCGTGCTGCGCCCAGGGCAGGTGCCGCCGCAGGGCGAAGCAGGGGAAGGGGTACGTTTTGTCGCGTACTTTGCTACTATACCACAGCTTGCCCCTATTGTAAAGAAAAATTTCAGAATTTATACAGATTTTGCGGTTTTTGCCGGTTTCACCGCCGTAGGACGATGACAGTTTGGTCAATCCACGCGCCGTAGGGGGAGAAGCTGCCCTCGATGCCCTCGGTGATGACAATCTCCCCGCCGCCGGTGAGGAGGATGAAGTCAAATCCGCCGGTCTCCCGCCAGAACTCCGCCGCCTTCTCCGGTCCCATGACAAAGAGGGCCGTGGAGAGGGCGTCGCACTTGACCCCCTCCTCCGCCACGACGGTGACGGACTGGAGGCCTGTCCGGGCCGGGTATCCGGTGTCGGGGTCGATGATGTGCCAGTAGGTCTCGCCGTCCCGCTCAAAGCACCGCTCGTAGCCGCCGGAGGTGACCACGGCCTTGTTCGCCACCTCCACCACGCCGGCGTAGCCGTCCCCCGCCGGGTCGGTGACGGCTACCCGCCAGAGGGATCCATCCGGCTTTGCCCCCACGGTGTGGATGTTGCCCCCCAGCTCCAGCAGGGCGCTCTCCACCCCCTGCTGCCGCAGCAGGGCGGCCACCCGGTCCCCGGTCCAGCCCTTGGCCACGGCTCCCAAGTCCAGCTCCACCCCGGCGGGGAGAGTTAGGGTGTTCCCCTCCATGGACACCTGGGTGTAGTCCACCCGCTCCAGCAGCGCCGCCAGCTCGTCCGCCTCCGGCACCCGAAATTCGTCCGTGGTGAAGCCCCAGGCCCGGACCACCGGGTAGATGGTGACATCCAGGGCCCCGCCGGTGCTCTCGCACAGCTCCAGCGCCCGGGAAAGCAGGGCGGCGGTATCGCTGGAGAGGGTGACGGGTTTTCCCTCCGCGTGGTTAGCGGCGTAGATCTCGCTGCCCTCGTCGGTGACGGACAGCAGGGACTCCAGAGCGGTGATCTCCTCCTTCGCCAGCTCCGCCGCCTCCCGGTGTTCGCCGTAGGCCGTGACCCGCATGAAGGTGTCCATGGCCATCAGCTCCACCGTCTCAGCGTCGTTGGCCGCCCGCCCCGCACAGCCAGCCAGCAGGCACAGACACAGCAGCAGAGGAATGATGCCCTTCCTCACAGCACGTTCTTCCCCCTCGGGATGAACTTACCTTGGGTGGGCAGAATCTCTCCGTCCTCCACCGCCAGAGCGCCCCGGAGGTACACCTGTCGGACTTTTCCGGCGGTCTGATAGCCCTCATAAGGGGTGTAGTCGGTGTGCTGGGCCTGATCTGCGGCGGTGATGACGCCGATCCCTGCCGGGTCGTACACCACAATATCCGCATCGCTGCCCGGGGCAATGACGCCCTTCCGGGGCCAGCAGCCGTAGAGCTTGGCCGCGTTCTCACTGAGCACCCGGCACATGTCCGATGCGCTGACGCGGCCCGCCGCCACGCCGTAGGTGTACAGCAGCACGCCCCGGTGCTCCACGCCCGGCAGACCGCCGGGAATCTTGGTGAAGTCGTACCGCCCCACCCGCTTCTGGGCCAGGGTGAAGGAGCAGTGGTCCGTGGCTACGGTTTGGATCTCGCCGGCTTTCAGGGCCTCCCACAGCGCCGCTCTATCCTCCGCCTTCCGGATGGGGGGCGCGCAGATGAACTTGGCCGCCTCCAGGAAGTCCGGGTTGTCGTAGACGCTGTCCTCCAGCAGCAGGTAGTGGGGGCAGGTCTCCACGTAGACGGTCTGGCCCCGTTTCCGGGCGGCGCGGACCTCCTCCAGAGACTCCCGGGTGGATAGATGGACGATGATGACCGGGATGTCCACCACCTGGGCCATGCGCAGCAGGTGGCTCACCGCCTCCGCCTCCAGGGGCGCGGGGCGGGTGCGGGGATGGGAGCCGGGCCCCATCCGTCCCGCGGCCTTGGCCTCGGCAATGAGCACGTCGATCATACCGCTGTTCTCGCAGTGGACCCCGGCGATGCCGCCCACCTCCTTCAGCCGCTTCAGAGCCCTGTACATATCCCCCTCCGGCAGCATCATGGCGGGGTAGGTCATGTAGAGCTTGAAGGTGGGGATGCCCTGCTCCACCATCTCTCCGATCTCCCGGGAAATGCCCTCGTTCCAGTCATCGATGGTCATGTGGAAGCCGTAGTCGCAGGCGGTGCCGGCGGAGGCCTTCTCCCGCCAGCGGTTCAGACCGTAAGCCAGGGTGTCCCCCTTGTCCGGGGCGGCGAAGTCGATGACCGTGGTGGTGCCGCCCCGGAGGGCGGCCCGGCTGCCGGTGGCGAAGTCGTCGGCGGTGATGGTGCCGCCAACCTCCAGGTCGAAGTGGGTGTGGGCATCAATGAAGCCGGGGAAGAGGAGCTTTCCGGCGCAGTCCACAATCTCCGCGTCTCCGGCATCCAGGCCGGGGCCCACGGCGGCGACGGTCTCGCCCTCCAGCAGCACATCCGCCTCCCGGACGCCCTCACCGGACACCACGCGCCCGCCTTTCAGCAGCTTTTTCATGGCAGTTCCCTCCTGTGAAATGATTCGTTAGGAGCAGTATACCATATTTTTCCCGCCATATCCAGTGGCGGAGACGAAAAATCACACAAAACAGGAAAAGCGGCCCCGCCAATGCCGGCGGAGCCGCGTCCCATGAGAATTAGTCCAGCTTCAAATCGCCCTCTTTGATCCAGCCGATCTTCCGCAGCACCTGGCAGAACAGCCAGGACAGCACCGCCGGAAGCACGAAGCACACCAAAGCCATCCCCAGCCAGTCGAAGCCGGTGGGAGATATGGCGGCGGAACCCTTGGCCAGGGCCTCCTCCCCGGGGGCCAGCCAGCCGGTCCATACGCCGATGGGGCCGCACAGACCGCAGGTGCCCATGCCAGAGTTGATGGGAGCGCCGTTCATCTGCAATTTGAACACGCAGGTGGCGATGGGACCGGTAATGGCGGAGGCCAGGGTAGCGGGGAGCCAGATCTTGGGGTTGCGGACGATGTTGGGCATCTGGAGCATGGAGGTGCCAAGGCCCTGGGACACCAGCCCGCCCCAGCGGTTCTCCTGAAAGGACATGACGGCAAAGCCCACCATCTGGGCGCAGCAGCCGGCCACAGCGGCCCCGCCGGCAATGCCGGTGAGCCCCAGCACCTGGCAGATGGCGGCAGAGGAGATGGGCAGGGTCAGGGCGACGCCCACCAGCACGGACACGGCGATGCCCATCCAGAAGGGCTGGAGGTAGGTGGCCCGGTCAATCAGCTCACCGAAGGCGCCAGCCACCGTCCCGATGGGGGGCGCGATGAGCTTGGCCAGGGCCACGCCCACCAGAATGGTGACGCCGGGGGTGACCAGAATGTCCACCTTGGTCTCTTTGGACACCGCCTTGCCGCACTCGGCAGCCACGATGGCGATGACCAGCACCGCCAGAGGCCCGCCGGCCCCGCCCTCGGCGTTGGCGGAGGCCCCCACGGCGGCCAGGGAGAACAGCACCATGGGGTCGGCCTTCAAAGCGTAGCCGATGGCCACCGCCATGGCCGGGCCGGAGACCCCCATGGCGTAGGTGCCGATATCAATGAGGAACTGCACCCCCAACTGGGTCCCCAGGGTCTTGATAATAGTGCCGATGAGCAGGGAGCAGAACAGCCCCTGGGCCATGGCCCCCAGGGCGTCAATGCCGTAGCGCTTGGCGGAGAAGACGATGTTTTTGCGCTTGCAGAAAGCCTTGATTGTTTCCATAGAAACCACCCTATCCTTTTGTGAAATGACGCGGTGAATATGTCAAGACACTTGTCTGGAACATTATACCGGTTTTTCCCGGTTTGTCAATAGGCTGCGGGAAGAAAACCAGGGTCAATCAACGAGTTACGAAATTATGAACAGACCCACAAAGCGAGGACAGCGTCGAGGTAATTGGTGCTCAG
>CANRHK010000176.1 GCA_947630395.1 uncultured Oscillospiraceae bacterium | reverse complement strand
CAGGGCCAGTTCGCCCCCGGCTCCATGCTGCCCAAGGTGGAGGCGGCGGTGAAGTTCGCCGAGTCCAAGCCCGGACGCAAGGCCCTTATCACCCTGCTGGAGAAAGCCCGGGACGGCATCGCCGGGAAGACCGGCACTCTCATTCAGGCGTAAGGGAACACGCGGATACGCCAAGAGCCCGCCGGGGTATACACCCCGGCGGGCCTGCTTTGTCTATGGACCTATCTGGAGAAGATAATCTTCTCGCTGTTGAACATCTTTGCCAGCACAAACACCCCCAGCAGGGTCACGCCCCCGTTCACCGCCACCGTCAGCCCCACGGCGGTTCCCGTCGCGGAGAAGGAGAACACCCCCGCCATGCACTGGACGCTGTTGTACAGGGGGATGCAGTAGGCCCCCAGGCTCCGGCTGGCTCCGCCGCCGAACATGGCGCTGACGCCCACCAGCATCACCAGAATCATGAGGGGCAGGGAGTAGCTGGCGGCCTCCTTCACCGTCTTGGCAAAGGCGGAGAGGATGGAGATGGCCGTCACCAGCACCAGCACGGTGGAGAGAATCACCACCGCCAGCAGCACGTAGTCGCCGATCCCGTAGATATCCGCGGAGAAGCCCTCCACCTCGGATCCCATCAGCTTGGGCAGGGCCAGAATTGTGCCCAAGGCGCTGGACGCCCCGGACAGCAGGGCCACTATCGCCAGAGCCAGGATCTTCCCCACCGCGATATCGCTGCGGCGGGTGGGGGTGATGAGCATGGTGGCGATGGTGCCCCGCTCCTTCTCCCCCGCGATGGACTCCGGGGCCACCGCCGAGCAGCCGGAGTACAGGAAGATCATCAGCAGCATGGGCAGCAGCATGGCGAAGTAGCTGCCCGCCGCGTCCTCCTCCGTAGCCAGATCGTAGGTCCCCGCCCCGGCGTTCACGTCGAACTTGTTGGCCAGGGATGACTCGTAGGCGTCCAGCAGGCCCGTCACGGTCATGTAGGCCGTCTGGGAATCCGTGGAGGCGGAGTTGTAGTAGATCTCCACGTTGGGCGCCGCCTGCCCGCCGCCGGGCTCATAGGCCGCCACGCGCCCGTCAAACCCCTCCGGGAACACCAGCAGCAGATCCAGCTCCTGGGCGGTCACCGCCTCCCTGGCCGCCTCCACATCCGCGCAGAGCTCCACCGGCAGACCCGCCGCCTCCGCCAGCGCCGACACGGAGTCCGGCAGGCGCTCCGCCTGGATGGCGGGCACATAGTCCTCGTCCGTGGAGAACATGTCCCCCATGGCGCTTCCCATGAAGCTGTAGACCACATAGATCAGTACGCCCGGCATGAGAATGGTGACCATCAGCCGCCTGTCGCCGAAGAACCGGGCCAGCTCCTTTTTCATGATGGTAAAAATACTGCTTCTCACTGCCCGTCACCTGCCGTTTCCTTGTAGATCTGGAAGAACCGGTCCTCCAGGCTCTCGCCCTGGGTCACATTGGCCAGCGTGTCGCACTGGACCATCTGTCCGTCAATGATGATGCCTACCCGGTCGCAGAGCTTCTCCACCAGGCTGAAGATGTGGGTGGAAACGATGATGGTTCTCCCCCGTGAGCGCAGCTCCTCCAGAAAGTCCGTCACCACCCGGGCCGTCAGCACGTCCAGGCCGTTGGTGGGCTCGTCGAAGATGATGATCTCCGGGTCGTGGACCAGGGACACCGCCAGGGACACCTTCTGCTTCATGCCGGTGGACAGGTTCGCCACCTTCACCTCCGCGAAGCGGTCGATGCCGAAGCGGGTGAAGACGTCCTCCTTCCGCCTCTCCCGGACCTCCCGGTCCACCCGGTGGAGATCGGAGAAGAAGTCGTAGAGGTAGTTGGGGGTGAAGCAGTCCTCCAGCTTCAGCTCGCTGGTGAGAAAGCCGATGCGCCGCCTCACCTCGTCCGGCTCGGTCACCACGCTCTTCCCGTCAATGAGCGCGTCGCCGCTGTCCGGACGGATCAGGGTGGCCAGCATCCGCAACGTGGTGGTCTTGCCCGCCCCGTTGGGACCCAGGAGGCCGAAGATCTCCCCCTCCCCGGCCGTGAAGCCCAGATCGTTCACCGCCACCCGCACCTTCTCCTTGGTCCGCTCCAGCTTCTGCTGCTTTTTGGACAGGCGGAAGGTTTTGGATAAGTGCTGCACCTGTAAAATGTCTCTCATAGGTACCTCCTTCCGGGGACCGTGTCTCTGCGCGGTCCCCCGTTTGGCGTGATTGTAAGCCTTCCACAAACTGGAAAGTCAAGGGGTTTTTTATTTTTTTCAATATATCGAATTCCGATATATTAAATATAGCATCCATATCATAAATATGTCAATAGGGCTTTCAACATATTTTATGAAAGTTTTTAAGAAAGAGCCGCCGCAAATATGAATTTGCAGCGGCTCTTTCCATTTGCTGCATTACCCAGAGTAAGGGCGGCGCCAATCATCACAACGCTATAGCAGATGGACCATGCCAAGAACCACATATCTTCACCCCCTTTCTTCCAGCTTGTTTAAAATTATAGTCATATTTATGACTATTGTCAAGAAAAAAATAAAACAATATCTTATTGGTGGTGGTGCTATGATAAGATATGATCCATTTTGGAAAACTTTAAAGGATCGCGGTGAGAGCACATATACACTCATTAATAAATATGGCATCAGCAGTGCAACCATTGACCGCATCCGTAAGGGGCAGGGTATTACGACACAAAAAATTGACGATTTTTGTAAAATCCTCCACTGCAAAGTAGAGGACATTATTATTTTTGTAGAATAGACCTCCGCCGCGCCGTAGGGCGGCGGAGGTCTATTCTTCTTCGCCAGATAGGCGCGATGCTCACGGCACCCTGCCTAAACTTGCTTATGTAGCCGGTACGGTCTCTCCCTCCACCGGCGCTTCGGACGCCTCCTCCGCCGGTTTCTCCAGCTTCCAGCGGGCGTCCTTGATGGTGAGGGTCCGCTTCTTCTTCCCCCGGTTTCCGTGGAGGCGCTTCTTCACGGCCCGACCCGTGGGCGTGGCGGCCAGGCCGCCCAGGGCGGTCTCCCGCAGCTCCACCGGCAGCCGGCGGCCCACCTCGCCCATGGCGTCGATGACCTCGTCCACGGGGATGCGGCTCTCGATGCCCGCCAGGGCCATGTCCGCCGCCGCGATGGCGTTTACCGCGCCGATGACATTCCGCTTCACACAGGGCACCTCCACCAGGCCGGCCACCGGGTCGCAGGCCAGGCCCAGCAGGTTCTTCAGCGCCATGGCCACCGCGTGGCACATAACATCCTTATTGCCGCCCTTCAGGTACACCAGGGCCCCTGCCGCCATGGCGGAGGCGCTGCCGATCTCCGCCTGACACCCGCCGGCCGCGCCGGAGATGCAGGCCCGGTAGGCGATGACCGCGCCGATGCCGCTGGCCACGTACATGGCCTCCACCATCTTCTCCTCGGGGATGTTCTCCCGCCAGTACAGGGGGATCAGCACCGCCGGCATGACACCGCAGGCCCCCGCCGTGGGGGCCGCCACAATCCGGCGCATACATGCGTTGCTCTCGCCCATGGCCAGAGCCTCGCCGATGACCTGGCCCATGAACTCCCCGCCGATGCACTTGCCCGCGGCGGCGTAGTCGTACATCAGCTTGCCCTGGCCGCCCACCAGGCCGCTGGCGCTGCGGCGCTCACCGGTGTAGACCTGGGAGGCCTCCAGCATGGCGTGCCACGTCTGGGCCATCTTCTCCATGGACTCGTACCGGGACACCTCCCGGTTCTCCATGTCGGTCTCCAGGACCACCTCCCAGAACTTCTTTCCCTCCCGCCGGGCGAGAGAGACAATCTCCTGCATGGAATTCAGATTCATCTGCTCAGTCCTCCTTCCGGTAGTGGATGACCTGGAGAATGCCGGGCCGGTTCTCAATGAGCTGCACGATGGCGTCCGGCACCGGGTCGTCGGTCTCAATGATCATCATCACGTTGCCGCCCTTGCTGCTGCGGTGGAGGCTCATATTGGCCACATTCACCTGGGCCAGGGACAGGGCGGTGGTGACCTCGGACAGGTTCCCCTGCTTGTCCATGTTCTGGATGATCAGGGTGTTGTAGTCGCCGGTGAAGCTGACCTCCACGCCGTCCAGCTCGTCCACCCGGATGCGCCCGCCGCCGGTGGAGCTGGCCCGTATGGAGAGGCGGCCCCCCCTGTCCCCTGTCAGATCCATGAGTACACTGTTGGGGTGGACCTCCCGCAGATCCACCTCGTCGAAGGTGAAGTCCAGCCCCCTCTCCCTGGCAATCTCAAAGCTGTTGGGGATATCCAGGTTGTCCGGGGCCATGCCCAGCAGGCCCGCCACCAGGGCCTTGTCCGTGCCGTGGCCCACGCCGGTGCCGGCGAAGGACCCGTGGAGGTGGATGTCCGCCTTCACCGGCTCCTCCCGCAGCAATGTCCGGGCCATGCGGCCGATGCGCACCGCCCCGGCGGTGTGGGAGCTGGAGGGGCCCACCATGATGGGACCCATGATGTCGAATATGTCGATCATGCGCAGCGATTCCTTTCCTCAATTGATATGTGTGATATGCGCGGGGTATCTCGCGGCTATTGTACCACATCCCACAAAAAGGAGTCAACCTTCTCCCCCATATTTTATCTATTTTCGCAAAGGCGGGGGAACACGCCGAGAAGCCGGGCCCGGAAAACCGGGCTCGGCTGCTCGGGCGCTCTCTACCATCTCGTCAGCATGAAGTCCGCCCGCTCCACCTCGGCGGCGGAGAGGACGCGGCCCCAGTGGACGCTGCTGTTGTAGTTGCCCTCGGCGATGACCACGCCGCTGTCCTTCACCTCCAGCACGATGACGGAGTGGGTGTCGCTGTTGACGCGGAGGATGTCGCCCACGCGCACGTCGCTGAAGCGGATGGGGCCGTTAACCCGCCGCGCCGGCAGAGTCCCGAAAGCGGCGTCGCTGAGCAGGAAAGCGAAACCCGCGCAGCCGTAGCCGACGGAGTAGATCCCGCCGCGCCACGCGTAGGAGTTGGCGTTGGTCCACCGCGTCCCCTCCGGGTACCGCTCCTTCATGGCGATTATGGCGCTGTAGGCCTCCTGCTCAGTGGGTTTTCCCGGCGCGGGGTCCGGCTGGACGTCAGGATCGGGCTGCTGGACGTCCGGGTCCTCCGGATCTGTGATCGTGAGGTTCACCCAGGCCTGTCTGCCGTTGTGGGCGGTGATGTACAGCGTCGTGCTGCCGGGGGCCAGGGCGGTCACCGCGCCGCCGCTGTCGATGGAGACGATGCTGTTTGCGGCGGTGACGAACAGGGTCTGGTCGGTAGCGTTGGCCGGCTCCACGTGGGCGCGGACCACTGTC
>CANRHK010000175.1 GCA_947630395.1 uncultured Oscillospiraceae bacterium | reverse complement strand
TCTCCGGGATGCGGGAGAAGTCCGCCATCAACGAGGAGGGCTTCTTCTCCGGGTCGTCCTGGCCGAAGGGCACAAAATAGTAGTTTTTCCGCGCCAGCAGTTCCCCCAGGTTCCTGGCCGCGCCGCTGAGGCCGTCGTTGCTGGCCACGGCCACCACCACCGGCCGGCCGTTTCGCAGGTGGGCCTTGGCGGCCATGGTGACCGCGGTGTCCGTGATGCCGCCCGCCAGCTTCCCCAGGGTGTTCCCGGTGCAGGGGGCGATGACCAGCACGTCCAGCAGCTTCTTGGGCCCGATGGCCTCCGCCTCGGCGATGCTGGACATGGGTTTATGTCCCGTCAGCTCCTCCAGCCGCTCCAGCAGCGCCGCCGCCGTGCCGAAGCGGGTGTCCGTGGCCCGGCAGGTCTCAGAGACAATGGGCAGCACGTTCTCGTACTCCCCGCACAGCTTCTCCAACTCCTCCAGCACCCGCCGGTGGGTGCAGAAGGAGCCGCATAACGCAAATCCCACTCGCTCTTGTCTCAAATGGGTTCACCTCGTTCTTCCAGTATATGGTAGATGCTGTCCCGGATAGCCTCGGCGGCGCTGCGGGGGGCCACCTTTCCCGGCAGGCCCGGCGCGGGAATCACCCGGCGGCCCAGCTCCCCGGCGGCTCTCATATCCACACCCCCCGGCGCGGAGGCCAGATCCAGCAGCACGCAGTCCGGCCGGATCTCTCCCAGCCGGCCAGCATCAAAGATAAGGGCGGGCACTGTGTTAAAGATGAGGTCAAACCGGCCCAGCTGTCCGGCCAGCTGTCCGGTGCGCAGCGCGCGGCAGCTCCAGGCGTCAATCCAGGCCAGGTCGCTGTACCTCCGGGCGGAGACGGTAACCTCCGCCCCCAGGGAGTCCAGCCGGGCCGCCAGCAGTTTCCCGATTCGCCCGTAGCCCACCACCAGGCACCGGCTGCCGTGGAGGGTGTGGTCCGTGGCCTCCATGGCCAGCTGGAGGGCACCCTCCACCGTGGGAATGGCGTTGGCCACCTGGAGCTCCTCCCGGTAGTAGTCCAGCATGGTCAGGCCGAAGTCCGCCATCAGGCGGGGGGCCAGCTCCCCGGTCATGCCGCCCAGCAGCAACTGGTTGAAGTGCAGCCTGGGCCACAGCCGCTCCGCGTCCAGCTCCATGTCCGTCAGCGGGAGGTTCAGCTTCCCTTTCCGACACACCGGCAGGGGGAAAATCAGGATACCGGCCCCCAGCGCCTGCTGCAGGGGCACGCTGTTGGGGACCTCCGCCCGGTCCAGCCCCCAGGCGGCCACCTCCAGGCCGTCCTCCGCCAGCAGCTGTGCCAGACACACCTGCCGCATATCGCCGCCCATGACGGCAACCGTTCGACTCATACACATTCCTCCCTCGCACCATCCTATGCGGGGGGCGGTAAATGGGAACCGCCCGCCGGGTGGACCCGGCGGGCGGCGGATATGGCGTTTTCCTCAGAACTTCTGGATTTCGTTCAAATCCATGATGAACACTGCGGCGCCGCCCACGTGCATCTGTACGGGCATCACCGGGATGGAGGGCGTGGGACTGCCGGCGGAGATGGAGAGATTGGTGTAGGTCATCTCCTTGCGCCGCCCGGCGCACTTTCTGATGATGTCCAGCACATCCTGGAGCCGCTCCTCCTCCACGCCAATCATCAGCGTCACACTGCGCTTTTTCAGGAAGCCGCCGGTGGAGCTGAGGAGTGTGGCAAAGAAACCCTTGTGGTTGAGCTCATCCACGATCTCCATATAGTCGTCGCCTTGGATTACCGCCAGTATCAGCTTCTGCTTTCCCGTCTCTTTGTCCATGTACATCACCCCATTCTTTGAAGTAGGCCCCGTGGACCTCTGCTCCCATTATAGCAGGCCCGCCGGGTTTTTGCAAGCAGGAACTGCCTGTCCTGAGGGGAATAGTGTGAAAGACTATGAGATTTTAGCGCCGCCGGGGCTGGGGCCGGTCCATTTTGAACAATCTGTAAATATGCAAAAAAATTTGTATATTCCCTTGAATCGCCCGCCGGGACGTGGTATACTGATTCCCGCTGAACGGCGGCGCAGTATCCTAGTCAGATCTGCCGCTTCTGAAGAAGGGCCTAAAAATCCTTTTAAGGGCATAACGATGAAACCCTTGGTGCCTGCTTCATACGCCCAGTGTGGGGTGGGTGCTGAGCGGAAAGCGTGTGTTTACACGCTTGCGGGGGCAGGGCGACCTCTAATGGCATAGGGGTGCCGACCCTGTTTCCGTGGAGACCTGTTTCTGTGCATGGGCGTACTCCCGTTTGTGGTACCGACCTGTGTACGGCGCGGGTGAGAAACCTGTATTGCGGTGCTACCCGGCCCAGAGCCGTGAACGCTGTGTGCAGATGTAGCCTGCCTTGCGTGGGCATGGCGGAATGGGGGACCAACCGGTCCGCTCCCCGGCCAGGGAGTGTCCGGCATCGCCCCTTGAAACCATGGCTGCAAAAGAGGCTAGGAAGCGGTTTGACTGTGGTGGAAAACACCTAGGCTGTCGTCACTGGGCGGGCGGAGGATTGCAGTGCGGACTAAGTGGCAGTCGGGTCGCGCGGAGGGCAACGCCGCGCCGGGGCGCTGAAAGGGAAACCACCCCCATCGGCAACGAGGGGCGCGCCCCGGGGAAATCCAACCCGTACCTAAGCCGTAGGATTTACTCTGTTCGCTGCCGCCGTTCAGTTTTTGCGCGAGCAAAGGATTTGAGAGGGATGGGGCCGCCTCGTGGGCGGCCCGCAAAATGTGGGAAATTAAGAGAGGTGCGGATTTCTTGGACGCTGGCGACAGTAAAGGCGGCAAAAAGCGGCAGCAGAAGCGGGCAAAGCGGGAGAAAAAGCCGGGCAACGGCATGAAATGGGCGGTGCAGGTGTTTTTCCTGTCCGTGGCCCTCTCCGGCGCCATGAGCTTCGCCTCTGAGGAGGCGCTGGACGGCGCCGGACTGGCGGTGGCTTTCGCGGTGCTGGCCTCCTTCATACTGCTGGGCATTCTGTTTGACATCATCGGCGTGGCGGTCACCGCCGCCGACGAGCGGCCCTTCCACTCCATGGCCGCCCACAAGGCCCCCGGCGCCCGGCAGGCCCTGCGGCTGATCCGAAAGGCCAACAAGGTCTCCAGCTTCTGCAACGACGTGGTGGGGGATATCTGCGGCATCATCAGCGGCTCCACCGCCGCGGTCATCGTGGTGCGGCTACAGGCCCGGTTCGCCCTCACGGGCGTGTGGACGCTGGTGCTGACATTGGTGATCACCGCCCTGGTCTCCGGCCTGACCATCGGCGGCAAGGCGGCGGGGAAGACCTTCGCCATTGAAAAGAGCACCACGGTCCTCCATCTGGTGGGCCGGTTTCTGCATTTGTTTTCCAAAGATAAGAGGTAGAGGAACCCTATGATTCTCGAGCGTATTTCTTCTCCCGGCGATGTGAAGAAGTTGAGCCGGGAGGAGATGAAGACCCTCTGCGGTGAGCTGCGGACTTTTTTGGTGGAGAGCGTGTCCCGCGCCGGGGGGCATTTGGCCTCCAACCTGGGGGCGGTGGAGCTGACGGTGGCCATCCACCGGGTCTATGATACAGCCGTGGACCGGCTGGTCTTCGATGTGGGCCACCAGTGCTATGTCCATAAGGCCCTCACCGGCCGTCGGGAGCTGTTTTCCACCCTCCGGCAGTTCGGGGGGCTGTCGGGCTTCCCCAAGCCCGGTGAGAGTGTGCATGACGCCTTTGTGGCGGGCCACGCGTCCAATTCCGTGTCCGTGGCCCTGGGCATGGCCCGGGCCCGCACCCTGCAAAAGCAGGACTACGGGGTAGTGGCCCTTATTGGAGACGGCGCCCTCACCGGCGGCCTGGCCTATGAGGGACTCAGCGACGCGGGGGCGTCGGGGGAGCCGCTAGTGGTGATTCTCAACGACAACGGCATGTCCATTGACCCCAACGTGGGGGGCGTGGCAAAGCATCTGAGCCGCCTGCGGCTGCGGCCCGGCTACTACCGCTTCAAGAGGGGCTACCGGGCGCTGATGCAGCACCTCCCCGGCGGGCGGGTCATCTACGGGGCCATCCACCGTGTCAAGACCAGCATCAAGCGGGCCATCTATCCCTGCTCCATGTTTGAGGACATGGGTTTTACCTATTTGGGCCCGGTGGACGGGCACAACCTGGACCAGCTGTGCAGCACCCTGGCCTGGGCCAAGGAGATGAACTGCCCGGTGCTGCTCCACGTCCGCACCAAAAAGGGCAAGGGCTATCAGTACGCCGAGGAGCGGCCCGAGCGGTGCCACGGAGTGGCGCCCTTTGACCCGGCGGCGGGCCCGGCGGAGCCGTCCTGCGCGGATTTCTCCTACGCTTTCGGCCACGAGTTGGTGGAGATGGCGGGGAAGGACAAGCGGATCTGCGCCGTTACCGCCGCCATGGCGGAGGGCACGGGCCTCCAGGAGTTCTCCGCCGCCTGGCCCAAGCGATTTTTTGACGTGGGCATTGCCGAGGGCCACGCTGTCGCCATGTGCGCAGGCATGGCCAAGCAGGGGATGGTGCCCGTCTTCGCGGTATACTCCTCCTTCCTCCAGCGGGGCTTCGACATGCTGATCCACGACGTGGCGCTCCAGCGCCTGCATGTGGTGCTGGCGGTGGATAGGGCGGGCCTGGTGGGGGCCGACGGCCCCACCCACCACGGGTGCCAGGACGTGGGGTATCTGACCCAGATTCCCGGCATGACGGTGTTCTGTCCGGCGGATTTTGACGAGCTGCGGGCCATGCTGCGGTATGCGATTCAGAACGTGGACGGCCCGGTGGCCGTCCGGTATCCCAGAGGTGGGGAGAGCAGGAAATATCCCGCCTGGGACAGCGGAGCGGCATCGCTCCTCCGGGAGGGAACGGCGGCGACCCTTGTGGCATATGGAACTATGACCGATGAAATTCTCTCCGCTGCGGAGAAGCTCTCCGCCCAAGGGGCGGAGGCGGAGGTGGTCAAGCTTCATATGATTGCGCCGCTGGACGCCCGGCCGGTGCTGGATTCCGTCCGGCGGACGGGGAAGCTGGTGGTACTGGAGGACTGCAATGAGAACGGGTCCATCGGCCAGCAACTGGCGGCGGCGCTGGCCCAGGCGGGGGTCAGCGCCAAGGTGGCGCTGCTGAACCTGAAGGATGGGTTCGCTCCCCAGGGGAGCGTGCCGCGGCTGCGGCGGGAGATGGGCATTGATGCCCAGGCGGTGATTGAGGCGGTTTTGCAGGGGTAAGGGACCTGCAAGTCCCTGCCGGGACGGGGGAAGTGGGGGTTCCACCCCCACGCCCTGGCCTACTTTTCCCGCGCGGGAAAAGTAGGCA
>CANRHK010000174.1 GCA_947630395.1 uncultured Oscillospiraceae bacterium | reverse complement strand
TTATACGCAGTTCGCCTGGACTGATTTTAACGTCACCTATGACAGCGCGACAGACGAATTTACCGCCACAGTCAAAGTGAAAAATACGGGCGATATGGCGGGTAAGGATGTCGTCGAACTCTATACCCAGTCTCCCTATACCCAATACGACATCGACAACAAGATCGAAAAGCCCTCTGTGGTCCTGGCCGGGTTTGCCAAGACAAGTCTGCTTGAGCCGGGGGCCGAGGAAGATGTCACCATCACCGTTGACCGCCAGCTGCTGGCCTCCTACGACTACATGAATGACGCGGCGTATCTGCTGGAGGCGTCCGACGACTACTACTTTACCGCAGCCACAGACGCGCACAGCGCGATAAACAACATCCTGGCCGCCAAGAACGCGGATCAAAGTCTGATGAGCGGAACGGGCAGCACCGATTTGGTGTGGCAGTATTCTGTCGATGAGGATGTGACCTATAACGAAGCGGTCACAGGCGAAACCATCGTCAACCACTTCGACGACGCCCGCGCTGAGGACGCGGTGTATCTGAGCCGCAGCAACTGGTCGCAGATGGATAACAATGGCCTGCGCTATGCCACCGATGAGCAGACCGGCGTAAGCAACGCGAATGTCAGCGGAAGCGAGCGCCTGATCTACACCCATAAGGCGTCTGACGAGCTGGCCGCCCTGCTCACTACAAACAGTTGGGAGGCGTCCGGCAATCCCAAATCGAAAGACTCCTATTCTGCGGTCACCGTTGACAGCGGCGGACACATGAAGCTCCAGACGCTGATCGGAGCGGATTATGACGATCCCAGATGGGAGACTTTGCTGGACCAGCTAAAGGCCAGCGAAATGCACACCCTCTACAATCAGTCCGGCTATTGCACCCAGCCGATCGAGTCCATCGGCAAGCCCAATACCTATGACTATGACGGACCCAGCGGCATTTCAAACTTCCTCAATAAGTTCAGTCCTTACGGCTATTGCAGTGAGATCACGCTGGCATCCACCTGGAACCAGGAGCTGGCGCAGCAGTTCGGTGAGTTCATCGGTGAGGACGGCCTGAAAACCAATACCACCGGCTGGTACGCTCCTGCCATGAACATACACCGCACTCCGTTCTCCGGCAGAAACTTTGAGTATTATTCCGAAGATCCCATCCTTTCCGGGCTGATGGCGGCCAAGACCATTCTGGGTGTGCAGTCCAAGGGTATGTACACCTACATGAAGCACTTTGCCGTCAACGACCAGGAGGTAAACCGCAGTGACGTAGGCGCCGCGGCGATTTGGCTGACCGAGCAGTCGCTGCGTGAGATCTATCTCCGCCCCTTCCAGATCTCGGTCGAGCAGGGCGGCAGCCACGCGGTTATGACTTCCATGGTCCGCATCGGCACAAGGAGCTGCTTCGGCAACTATCCCCTTATCACTGAGATGCTGCGCGAGGAATGGGGCTTCAGAGGCATGGTGATCACCGACTACTGCATGGGGATCGGCTCCGGGTTCTCCGACCAGATCCTCGCGGCGGGCGGCGACATGATCCTCTCCACCGCAGGTGAGAGGCTTACCTCTGTAAAGGGCGATAACCGTTCGCTGACGGAGCTGAGAAGGGCGACCAAGAACATCCTTTACACAGTGGGCAACAGCGCCGGTATGAGCGCGACCACGGGTTTCCCGATCTACATGATCATTTTGATCGCGTTCGATGTTATCGTCGGTATCGGCATCGTGGTTTGCGCGGGGCTGTTTATCGTAAAGCCGGTCATCAAGAACAGAAAGCAAAAGAATCCCAAGCAATGAAAAAGAACGTCATTTGACGATTCTATACTCCTACTTTTCCAAAAGGCAAACGCCGGGCCCCAAAGGACCCGGCGTTTGCCGCACGAGGCGAAATTGTAACGAACCATCATGATTCGCGCGATATTGAGAGGAGAGAACATCATGGAAAAGAAGCCAAAGCTGAAAATGTCCAATTTCAAGTTCCGCGCCATTCTGATCCCCATCATGTCCATCGTGTTGATCCTGACTTTGCTGGTCAACGTGGCGGCCGGGGCGCTGTCCTCCACGCTTGACACCTATGTGGGGGCCGGGGCGAAGTATATCAATACTCCCAACAGCGCAAAGGGTCTGGACGCCAACTACTACAACGCCCTGTACAGTGACAACAAGGCCGCTGCCGAGGCCGCGTATGATGTGGCCCGCCGGGTGGCGGAGGAAGGCAGCGTACTGTTGAAAAACAACGGCCTGCTGCCGCTTGCCAAGGGCAGCACCGTCACCCCCTTCGGTTATGCCTATAAGAACCCCATCTACGGCCAACTCACCTCCGGCGGCTCCGCCAAGTGGGTGATCGATCCCGTCACCCCGGAGCAGGGCCTGTCCGCCTTTACCATCGACACCTCTGCCGCCGACCGCATGACCGGCGACCCGGAGCGGATCATCGAGGCCGCGGGCACCAAGGAAGCTGGCACGGCTGGCAGCATCCTGGGCGGCGACTGCGTCATCTATGAGTACGATCCCGCCATCTACGACGGCATCACTGCTGCGGCGGACTCCACCGGCATCGTATTTATCACCCGTTCCGGCCAGGAGGGACAGGATCAGAAGTTCGACGCCTACGCCGACGGCACTCCCCACTATTTGGCCCTGTCCGAGAACGAAAAGGGCGCGATCCGGGCCGCCAAGGACGCCTGCGGCAAAGTGATTGTGGTGCTGGTCTGCTCCGCCCCTATGGAGCTGGGTGAGCTGATGACCGGGGATCTGGAGGCCGACGCCATCCTGTGGATCGGCCACCCCGGAGAGCGCGGTTTTGCCACCCTGTCCGCTCTGCTGGACGGCGATGTGAACCCCTCCGGCCGCACCGTGGATACCTATGTGGCTGACCTGACCAAAGACCCCGCCTATGCCAACATCGGTACTTTCACCTACTCCAATTACCAGGTCACTAAGGAAGGCTATATGGCCGGCTCCGCCACCCAGCAGCCCGGTATGTACATCGAGTACCAGGAGGGCGTGTACATGGGCTACCGCTACTATGAGACGGCGGACTACATGGACGATTCTTTCATCTACGGCGAACTGGACGGCAAGGGCGCTTTCGTTACCCCCGGCGCTGTGTGCTATCCCTTTGGCTACGGCCTGAGCTACACCACCTTTACACAGGAGCTGGTCGGCGTAAAGAGCGATGGCTATACCGTCACCGCTGAGGTGAAGGTGACCAACACCGGCTCCGTCCCTGGCAAAGAGGTGGTCCAACTCTACTACACCGCCCCTTATACCGACCTGGACATCCAAAACAAGATCGAAAAGCCCGTGGTAAATCTTGTGGCCTTCGGAAAGACACAGGAGCTTGCGCCCAACGCCTCCGAGACCATGACACTCACCTTTACCACCGACGATATGACTTCTTACTGCTACACCCACCAGAACCCGGACGGCACCGTGGGCTGCTATATGCTGGAGGAGGGCGATTATACCATCTCTCTGCGGGCCAACAGCCACGATGTCATCGCTGAGAAAACGGTGTCCATTCCCGCCACCGTCTGGTATGACGGCTCCGACGACGATCACATCCGCCAGACTGAAAAGGATGCCCAGTCCGGTATGAACGCGGACGGGACTCTTACCGGCGCGCCCGCCGACCCCACCGCCACCGGCTGGACCAACGCCACCAACCAGTTCCAGGCCAGCACCGATTATATGACCAGCCAGTCTCACATCCTCAGCCGCGCGGACTGGACCGGCACCCAGCCCACCACCGACCCCGGCCGCACCAAGGAGCTGGATCAGAAGTTCATCGATCAGATGGGCCTGGAGTCCTCCTTTGACGTGAACGCCGATCCCGTGTACGGCAATGTGGAGGGCAGCCTGGTCTACGCCGCCGAGGCCCCCACGTCCAACGCCAAGAACGGCCTTGTGCTGTCCCAGCTCCGGGGCCTGGACTACTATGACGCCAAGTGGGATGACCTGCTGGATCAGATCGACTGGACCGGCGACAAGAACGGTATCCTCCAGAACTTCACCGGCGATGCCTATACCACCGCCGCCATCACTTCTATCGGCCTGCCCGCCACCGTTACCCAGGACGGCGCCAACGGCCTGAAGGTCAACGGCGCCGGAGACGGCGGCTACGATATGACCAAGTCCTCCTCCTTTGGCTTCGCGCCTCTGATGGCCGCCACCTGGAACACCGAACTCATTTACGAGGTCGGCGCGGCCTTTGGCCAGGAGTCCATCGCCAACGGCATCAGCGGTTGGTACTGCCCCGCCATCAACCTCCATCGCTCCTACTTCTCCGGGCGCGTATTTGAATACTACTCCGAGGACCCGGTGCTGTCCGGCGTGCTGGCCGCCTCCGTTATCTCCGGCGCCGGGGACCAGGGTATGTTCTGCTACGTGAAGCACTTTGCCCTCAATGATACCGAGACCGGCCGGGCCGAGCTGTCCTCCTTCTGGGCCGACGAGCAGACCATGCGCGATCTGTATCTGAAAGCATTTGAGATCGCCATCAAGAATGCCCGCATGACCATCAATTTCTACGATGAGAGCGGCAGTATGACCCAGCGCACCATGCGGGCCGCCACCGCTGTTATGTCCGCTCAGAACGGCGTGGGTACCATCGTGGGCGAGTGCAATTACGCTCTCCAGAACAACATCCTGCGGAAAGAATGGGGCTTCCAGGGCATGGTCATCTCCGACTACTGGGTGTGGGGCGACAACAGCCTCCGCGACCTGGCCATCCGTACCGGCTGCGACAGCTACCTGTGCTTGTTCATGCCTATGGCGTGGTCCCTGGACGACTATGACAGCCCCACCGCCCGCAGCGCCATGCGGACCGCCATCCACAACATCGCCTATGCCGTGGTGAACTCCAATGCCCTGCAAGGCTATGCCCCCGGCGCGATTCAGAAGATCCATATGTCCCCGTGGCAGATCGGTCTGTATGTGGCCGACGCGGTCATCGTCCTGTTGCTGGCGGGCGGAGTGTTCTGGATGGTGAAACGGACCAAGGCGGAAAAGGCCCATCCCGAACAGTTCAAACGCAAAGTCAAGAAAGCAAAGAACGCCTGACAGTGTTTCAGGACAGCGGATGCAACTGGTAAGTTACACAAGTTGCACGATTTTCCAAGATACCTCCCTATCAATTTGAAATGGATTATGGTAAAGGCGGGGCAATTCTACCCCGCCTTTACCATTAGATTGTAAGTCGATATTTGCCGAAAAATAAATCTCACCGTGAGACGTAAATAGAGAGATGGACAACTTCTACCGCTGCATTGAGCAGACCTTTGACGCATTTTGTAAAGCGGTCATCCGCAACGAGAGCAGGCAGATACACCGGGAATTGGCGCGGCGGGAAG
>CANRHK010000173.1 GCA_947630395.1 uncultured Oscillospiraceae bacterium | reverse complement strand
GGGTTCGTCTTTGCCCACGTCCATCTGGCAGACCCACATGTGGTCGGAGTTGGGGTGCTTCTCCATGGAGAGAATCTGCCCCACCACCACGTTGGAGATCTCCGCGCCCAGGTCGGCGGTGCCCTCCACCTTGGACCCGGAGAGGGTCATGGCCTCGGCGAACTCCTTATCATTGACGTCCAGCCGGACGAACTCATTGAGCCATTTTCTGGATAAATTCATATCTCTGCTTCCTCCCTATCAGAACTGCTCCAGGAACCGCACGTCGTTTTCGAAGATCAGGCGCAGATCGTCGATCTTGAACCGGCGCATGGCGGTGCGCTCCAGGCCGAAGCCAAAGGCCCAGCCGGACCACACCTCCGGGTCGATACCCGCCATCTCCAGCACCCGGGGGTGGATCATCCCCGCCCCCAGCAGCTCAATCCAGCCCTCGCCCTTGCAGGTGGGGCAGCCCACGCCGCCGCACTTGTAGCACTGCACGTCCACCTCGCAGCTGGGCTCGGTGAAGGGGAAGTGGTGGGGGCGGAAGCGGGTCTTGGTGCCCTTGCCGTACATGCGCTCCACCACGGTGTTCAATGTGCCCTTCAGGTCCGCCATGGTGACGCCCTTGTCGATGACCATGCCCTCCACCTGGTGGAACATGGGGGAGTGGGTGGCGTCCACCTCGTCCTTGCGGTACACCCGGCCGGGGGCGATGATGCGGATGGGCAGCTCCATGCTGTCCATGGCCCGCACCTGCATGGGGCTGGTCTGGGAGCGCAGCATGACCCTCTCCTCCCTATCGAAGTAGAAGGTGTCGGACCAGTCCCGGCTGGGGTGGCCCTCCTCGGCGTTGAGCCTATCGAAGTTCAGTTCCGCCAGCTCCACCTCGGGGCCGTCCAGGACGGTGAAGCCCATGCCGATGAAGATCTCCTTCATCTCGTCCAGGGCGATATACATGGGGTGCCGGTGGCCCACCGTCACCGGCTTGCCGGGGACGGTCACGTCCACCGCCTCGGCCTTGAGCCTGTGCTCCAGGGCGGTGGCCTCCAACTTCCCGGCGGCGCTCTCCAGAGCGCCCTCCAGGGCGGCGCGGACCTCGTTGGCCAGCTGGCCCATGGCGGGGCGCTCGGCCGGGGTGAGCTTGCCCATCTGCTTGAGCACCGCCGTCAGCTCGCCCTTCTTGCCCAGGTACTTCACCCGCAGGGCGTCCAGGTCCGCCTTGGATTGGACCGCCTCGAAGGCCGACAGGGCCTCCGACTTGATCTTTGCTAACTGTTCTTTCATTTCCAAAACTCCTTTGTGTTGAGTAGATTCTATATGGATAAACGGGAATTTATTTTGATTTTGTATCGTCGTACAGCTTATTAGAACCCGAGTTTTTATCAAGTTTTGTTACAATAACCCCCGTACAGGTAATAACAACGACACACAGATATAAGCTGATACCCAAAACACATGCGGAGCCATAGTCCATACCGTTGAAGAGACCACCTATCATGTCAGAAAAGAATAGTCCTCCACCCGCCACGATAACTCCAATCAACACATATTTCCAAATTTTCTCCATATTGAAGTCACTCTCCTAAATACCGGCTTACCGTTCAGGCCAAACAGGGCAAAACAAAAGCCCCTCGCCCCAAACCGGGACGAAAGGCGAATCACCTTCCGCGGTACCACCCGCATTCCCGCGCAGGGCGCGGGCACTCCTTGCCCCATAACGGCGGGCCGCCGTCCCGCTCTCACGAGCCGCTCCCGGGCGAACCAAACGGCCCCTCCCAGGCGGGCTTTCAGCCGGTGACCCGCCCTCTCTGCCGGAGGCAAACGCGCTATTTTCCCGTTCCTCACTTTTTGCTTCTTACCTTATACCATAATTTTTATCATTTGGCAAGGGGAAAGGGGCCTTTCCTGGGAAAAATCTTTCGAAATACCGCCAACGTCAGGAAAACTGGCAAAGGAAACTGGTGACAAACAGTCCGTCCCGTGGTACAATGTCTACTAAAGAGTCACACAAGGGAGGCGGCGGCGTTGGAGTATATCACGGAGGATCTGGCGCGGCGGCTGCTGCCCCGCCGGGACCCCAATGGCCACAAGGGCACCTTTGGCAGGGTTTTTGTCTACGGCGGCGCCGTGGGCTACACCGGCGCGCCGGTGTACGCCGGAGAGGCGGCGGCGCGGACGGGCAGCGGCCTGGTGTTCGTAGGCGTGCCCGGCGAGGTGTACCCCATTGTGGCGGCGCGGTGCGGGGCCTCCATGGCCAGCCCCATCCCCACCGGCTACCCCTCCCTGCTGGCGCGGGCGGCGGCCTGTGACGCGGTGCTCATCGGACCGGGTCTGGGGCGCTCGGCGGAGGCGGAATCGAACGTGCTGGGCCTCCTCCGGGATCTGACTTGCCCCGTGGTGCTGGACGCCGACGGCATAAACGCGGCGGCGGCGCATATAGATGTGCTGACAGATCGGGACGGCCCTACGGTGCTGACCCCCCACCAGGGGGAGTTTCTCCGACTGGGGGGCGATCTCTCCCTGGGGCGGGAGCGGGCCGCGGCGGATTTGGCCCGGCGGTGCGGCTGCGTGGTGGTGCTGAAGGGTCCGGGAACCGTAATCGCGGCCCCGGACGGGCGCGTGCGCGTCAACACCACCGGCAGCTGCGCCCTGGCCAAGGGCGGCAGCGGCGATGTGCTGGCGGGGATGGTCCTCTCCCTTATCGGGCAGGGGGCCGGCGCCTTTGACGCCGCCTGCTGCGCGGTGTGGCTCCACGGGCTGGCGGGGGACCTCTGCGAGAGGGAACTCACAGCCTACGGCGTCACGCCGGAGGACCTCGTCGCCCGCATTCCCCCGGCGCTCCGCTCCCTCCTGGGGCCTGTCCCGGTCAAATCATCAGGAGGAGGAAAAAACCTGTGCGAAAAGCGCTGCTTTTTGCACCAATGCTGATGCTCCTGCTCACCGCATGCGGCGGAGGGGAGAAAGATCTGGCGGCGGATATCCAGAGCCAATACGCCGCCCTGGCCTCCGCCACCATGGAGGCGGACGTCACCTGCCACTATGAGGACGAGGTGCGGGACTACACCTTCCTGTGCGCCTACGCGCCGGAGAGCAGCACCGTCACCGTGCTGGCCCCCGAGAACCTCAGCGGCATCTCCGCCACTGTGGCGGACGGGACGCTGACCCTGAGCTACGACGACATCTCCCTGGACGCGGGGATGTACTCCGCCGCGTCCATCTCCCCGGTGGCCGCCCTGCCCCGGCTGATGGAGGCCGCCGCCGGGGGCTACATCAAAGAGCAGAGTACCGAGGATCTGGACGGGCGCAAGTGCCTGCGTCTCAGCTGCGATCTGCCCGGCGAGGAGGGCACGACCTACACCACCTGGTTTGACGAGGAGACGCTGCTGCCCCTGCACAGCGAGATTAGCGCGGACGGCACGGTGGTCTTCGACGTGGTTTGGAGCCGTTTCGAGGTCACCGGTCAGAAGGCGGCGCCGGAGGGCGGCGGCGATGGAACGGACGCCGGCAGTACATCGGACGGCGACGCCGCCGGGGACGGCGCGGACGCGGCCCAGGACGGCGGGAATCAGGACGGCGGCACGGCCGGCGCACTGGCCGACACCTGGACGGCCCAGGACGAACTGGATGCCTATGCCTCTGCGGAGGATTAAAAGACAAAACTATACGAAAGAAGAGAAAAGAGATGGAGAGCACACTGAGAAGGACCTGGGCGGAGATTGACCTGGACGCCCTGGAGCACAACTACCGCGCCCTGCGGAAACAGATGGGGCCCAAGTCCCGGTTCCTGGGGGTGGTGAAAGCCGACTCCTACGGCCACGGGGCCATCCACGTGTCCCGGACCTTGGCGGAGCTGGGGGCGGAGTACCTGGCCATTTCCAACATCGACGAGGCCCGGGAGCTGCGGCTCCACGGCGTCACTCTGCCCATCCTCCAGCTGGGGCTGACCCCGGCGGACCAGACCGCCAACGTGATCGCCAACCACGTCACCCAGGCGGTGTGGAGCGAGAGGGCGGCGGAGGCGTTCTCCGCCCAGGCCGTGAAGGCCGGTGGCCGGATGAAAGCCCACATCAAGCTGGACACCGGCATGTCCCGGCTGGGCTTCCAGTGCGACGGGGAGCACTTCCAGGCATCCGTGGACGCCATCTGCCGGGTCTGCGCCCTGCCGGGGCTGGACGTGGAGGGCATCTTCACCCACTTCGCCGTGTCCGACGAGGCGGCGGAGGACTGCAAGGAGTACACCCTGCTCCAGCACAGCCGGTTCGAGGCCATGATCGCCGCTCTGGCGGACCGGGGCGTCCATTTTCGGATCTGCCACTGCGCCAACAGCGGCGCCACCGTCAGCTACCCCCAGTTCGCCCACGACATGTTCCGCCCCGGCATCATCACCTACGGCATCGGCGACCAGGCGGACGCGCTGGGCCTGAAGCCCCTCATGACCCTGAAGACCACCGTGGGCGTCATCAAGGACTTCACCCCCGGCACCACCATCAGCTATGGCCGCACCTTCCGCGCCGGCCGTCCCAGCCGCGTGGGCGTGCTGCCCATCGGCTACGCCGACGGCCTCCACAGGGCCCTCTCCAACAAGTGGCGGGTGTGGACCCCCGGCGGCTTCGCCCCCATCACGGGCCGGATCTGTATGGACATGTGCATGGTGGACCTCACCGACCTGCCGGATGTACAGGAGGGCGACGAGGTGGATGTCTACGGCCCCCACAACTCCGTCAACGACGCGGCCCGCCTGGCGGGCACCATCTCCTATGAGCTGACCTGCGCGGTCAGCAAGCGGGTGCCCCGGATCTACTTCCGCCACGGCCGGGAGATCGACCGGGAGCTGCTGCTCCGTGATTGACCGCGCCCCGCACCACTCCCCTGCCCCGCGCATAGGATAATGCGGGGCAGGAACCCCGGCATACGGCCCATCCGGGGGACAGCCTCGACTGTTTTCTGTGAAAGCCGTATAAATTCCGCGGTTGCGTGGGAGAATGATAGTGGTCCGGCGATCCGGGCACTTCTTCCGGCGGAGTGTGAACTTTGTGGATACAAGCGTAAAACGCGGCGACATCTATTATGCCGACCTCAGCCCGGTCGTGGGGAGCGAGCAGGGCGGCGTCCGTCCCGTGCTGATCGTTCAGAACGATACAGGGAACCGATACAGCCCCACAGTCATCGCGGCGGCCATCACCTCCCAGACGGGAAAGGCGAAGCTGCCCACGCATATTGAACTTGCGGCGCAAAATTATGGATTGACCCGGGATTCTGTGGTCTTACTGGAACAGATCCGGACGCTGGATAAGCGTCGTCTGCGGGAGAAAATGGGGCGCGTGGACAAGGAACTGATGGACAGGGTTGACGCGGCCATCGCGGTCAGCTTCGGTCTGCAGGGCGGGCGGCTCGT
>CANRHK010000172.1 GCA_947630395.1 uncultured Oscillospiraceae bacterium | reverse complement strand
TAGATGATGTCAAAGCAATCCGCGATCATGCGGGTGATCTCCCGCACGGGCTTGTCGGCCATGCCCTCCTCGCGGATCTTGATGAAGTACAGGTTGTCCTGGAGCAGAGAGGCGTCCAGCACGGTGACAAGGTTGTACTTCTTGCAGATATCGGTGGCGGCCTTGATGTTGGCGTAGCTCATGGGCTGGCCGCCGATGAGGTTGGTGCCGGACTCCAGGCGGACGAAAGCCACGTTCTCCGGGGTCTCCTCCTGGATGCACTTCTCCAGGCGCTCCAGGTCGATATCGCCCTTGAAGGGCAGGTCGCTCTTGGGCTCCAGGCCCTCGTACTTCACCAACTCCTCCACGCGGCCGCCCAGGCGGGTGATGTGGGCCTTGGCGGTGGTGAAGTGGTAGTTCATGATGACCACCTTGCCGGGGGTGACGAAGCGGGTGGCCAGGATGTTCTCCGCGGCGCGGCCCTGGTGGGCGGGCAGGCAGTACTGCATGCCGAACAGCTCCCGCAGCTTGTTCTCCATGCGGTAGTAGGTCTCGCTGCCGGCGTAGGCGTCGTCGGCCCGCAGCATGGCGGACTGCATCACATCGCTCATGGCGTTGACGCCGGAGTCGGTGAGCATGTCCATGAAGATGTCGCCGTTGTGGAGCTGGAAGGTGTTGAAGCCGGCCTCATACATCTTCTTGACCCGCTCGCTGGTGGGCAGCAGCTTCAGCTGCTGGACAATCTTCACCTTGTGCATCTCCAGAGGGATGGGATCGCGCTTGTAGAATTTGATATTCGCCATGATGGAAAGCTCCTTGTCGTATCGTTTTCCCGCGGTCCTGCCGCGCGCATATTGCTTTAAAACTTTAAAGCTTTATTGAGAAAAAGTAAATGGCCGAAATCATGATTTTTTCTCCGCAAATGGAAAATATTTTAGAAAATTTGCCGAAAAAGAGGAGGGAGGGGTGCGCTTAGCGTTCCCCTCCCAGTATTTCCTCTATGAAGCGGGGATCTCTCCCTTTACTGCCTGCCGTATCTCCGCCGCCACAGCAGAACCAGGCCGTACACCCCCCAGGCCGCCGCCACGCCGATGGCGGCGATACCGGCGATGAACGCCAGGAAGATTCCCGCCAGCTGATTGCCCGAGAGGGCCCCGGCGGAGTAGCGCCCAAAGAGGCCGGCGTAGGTTGCCCCGCCGAACAGCAGCCCCAGCCCAATCACATACAGGGGGATGCACTTGACGGCTCTCCGTCTGGCCTTGAAGCACAGGGCCAGCTGTAAAGCGAACAGCGCCGCCAGGCCGATGCAGCCCCAGCCCAAGGGACTCACCTCCACAAAACAGACCACCCCGTTGGTGAAGACGGTATAGAACATGTTGCTGAACCGCGGGTCGTAGTAGTCCACCCGGTAGATGGGCAAACCCGTCAGCCGGATCAGCCCCCCGGCGGTCAGCGTCAGGCAGACCGCTGCCAGGGCGGCGGCGGTCAGGGCCCGCCGGAAATGCCGCGGCTTCGCGGGGACGGCGCCGGGCACATGCCGCGCCAGCGCCCCCACCAGCGCCTGCCGGCTCTCCTCTGTAAAGCGCATACCGCTCAACTCCTTTCGATACTGTTCCATCATTTCATCCATTGGGTTCACCTCCCAGCATGGCCCGCAGCTTCTCCTTGCCCCGCTTCAGATGGGTGCTGACCAGGGCTGGGGACCGGCCCAGGATTTGGGCGATCTCCCGGACCTCGTACTCCTCATAGTATCGCAGAAAGATCGCCTCCCGGTAGGGTGCCGGCAGCTTCTGGACCAGCGCCAGCAGGCCGCCGTCCTCCGCCTCCGGCATCTCCACCGACAGGTGCAGCCCCTCCTCCAGGGGCGCCCGGCGGCGGTACCAGGCGGATTTCCGCCAGTTCTTGCACTCGTTCACCGCCAGCCGGATAACCCAGGCCCGCTCCTGGCCCTGGTCCGGGAAGGTGCGGCCGTCCTCCAGCAGCTTGATAAGCACAATCTGGCAGATATCCTGGGCGTCGTCGCTGTCGCCCAGCCAGGTATAGCCCAGCCGCAGCAGCAGATCGGCGTAGCGCTCCACCAGATATCCGGCGCGCCGCTCCTGATCCTCCAAGGGGCCTCCCTCCTCTCTGTCTCTCTGCCTATATAACAACACAGACAGGGGAAATCTGTCAATGAGAGAAAAATTTTGTGGGGGAGCTCTCCTCATTTCCTGAATTTACAAATTGTTAAAAATACGATTGGGAAATGATATTGACATTGGGCGGCGTTGGTGTTACACTGCCTTTAGCACTCGAGGATAAGGAGTGCTAAAGGGGTGACGCCGGTGGAATTGACCGCCCGAAAGAAGCAAATACTGAAGGTGGTCACCGAGCGGTACATTGACACCGCCGATCCGGTGGGCTCCAAATACATCGCCCAGGCCATGGGCGGGAACATCTCCTCCGCCACCATCCGCAATGAGCTGGCGGATCTGACGGAGATGGGCTATCTGGAGCAGCCCCACACCTCCGCCGGCCGCATCCCCTCCCCCAAGGGGTACCGGCTGTACGTCAACGAACTGATGGAGCGGCGGCAGGTGTCCGACCAGGAGGCGGCGGAGATCAACGCCGCCTTGGACGGCAAAATGAAGGGCCTGGACTCCATCATCGCCCAGGCGGGCCAGATGGTCTCCTCCATCGTCAGCTATCCGGCCTACGCGGTGGCCGCCGGCAAGGGCGGCGTCACCGTCCGGCGCTACGACCTGCTGCCGGTGGACGAAACCAGCTTCATCGCCGTGGTCATGACCGACGACAGCCGGGTGAAAAGCCAGCTCATCCGTACGGACCTCCCCCTTCCGCCGGATCAGCTGCCCAATCTGGCTAACCTGCTGAACACCCACTTCACCGGCATCGCGGTGCCGGAGATGGGGGCCAAGCTCATGAGTCTGGCCGGCCAGCTGGGAGCGGAGCTGTTCATGCCCCTGTCCCAAACCATCGAGTACGCCGCCGACATCATGGACCGCAGCGCCAAGAATCAGGTCTACACCACCGGCCAGACCCAGCTGCTCAGGCAGCCGGAGTTTCAGGACCTGAGCAAGGCTAACGAGCTGATGGACCTCCTCACCGACCGGAAGGACAGCCTCCCGGTGCCAGATGAAAACACCTCCATGCAGATCCTCATCGGCCCGGAGAACGTCCACGAGGCGTTGAAGGACGCCAGCGTGGTGGTGGCCAGCTACGACATCGGCGACGACATGCGGGGACTCATCGGCGTGGTGGGGCCCACCCGGATGGACTACGCCGCCGTGGCCGCGAGGCTCAGCTACTTCGCGGAGAGCCTTACCAAGATGTTCGGCAAAAACAACCAGTTACCCCCGAAGGAGGATGACATACCTTGAGTAAGAAAGAGAAAAACGAGAAGCCCCAGGAGGAGCCGGAGAAGAAGACCCCCGAGGCGGAGGGCGCCGCTCCGAAGCCGGATGCGGAGGAGCCATCCGGACAGCCTGAGCAGCAGGCCCCGGAGACCTTCACCCTCACAAAAGAGCAAATGGAGAAGATGGAGGGCCTCGCCAAGCAACTGTCAACGCTCAGCGACCAGCACCTCCGTCTGGCGGCGGAGTACGACAACTACCGCAAGCGCACCACCCGGGAGAAGGAGAACATCTACCAGGACGCCAAGATAGACACCATCGCCAAGTTCCTGGAGGTCTACGACAACCTGGAGCGGGCGGTGAAGCAGGAGGGCGGCGAGGACAGCGCCCACAAGAAGGGCATGGAGATGATCTTCCACCAGCTGGAGAACATTCTCACCGGTTTGGGCGTTACCGTGGAGGACCCCGCCGGACAGCCCTTCGACCCCAACAAGCACAACGCCGTCATGCACATTGAGGACGAGAACCTGGGGGAGAATGTGGTGGCCCAGGTGTTCCAGAAGGGCTTCCTGCTGGGTGGCCGGGTCATCCGCACCTCCACCGTCCAGGTAGCCAACTAATCAAGTGTTCCATAATGTTTCTGTATAAAAAATTTTTCGATATATTTAGGAGGAATCAGCAATGTCTAAAGTCATCGGTATCGATTTGGGAACCACTAACTCCTGCGTGGCCGTGATGGAGGGCGGCGAGTCCGTCGTCATCGCCAACGCCGAGGGCAACCGCACCACCCCGTCCGTGGTGGCCTTCTCCAAGACCGGCGAGCGCATGGTGGGCCAGGTGGCCAAGCGCCAGGCCATCACCAACCCCGAGCGCACCATCTCCTCCATCAAGCGCGAGATGGGCAGCGACCACCGCGTCACCGTGGACGGCAAGAGCTACACCCCCCAGGAGATCAGCGCCATGATTCTCCAGAAGCTGAAGGCGGACGCCGAGGCCTATCTGGGGCAGAGCATCACCGAGGCGGTCATCACTGTTCCCGCCTATTTCACTGACTCCCAGCGCCAGGCCACCAAGGACGCCGGCAAGATCGCCGGTTTGGATGTCAAGCGCATCATTAACGAGCCCACCGCCGCAGCCCTGGCCTACGGCCTGGACAAGGAGCAGGCCCAGAAGATCATGGTCTACGACCTGGGCGGCGGCACTTTCGACGTGTCCATCCTGGACATTGACGAAGGCGTCATTGAGGTCCTGGCCACCGCCGGCAACAACCGCCTGGGCGGCGACGACTTCGACCAGTGCATCATGCGCTATCTGGTGGCGGAGTTCAGCAAGGCCGAGGGCATCGACCTCTCCGGCGACAAGGTCGCCATGCAGCGCCTGAAGGAGGCCGCCGAGAAAGCCAAGATTGAGCTGAGCGGCATGGCCACCACCAACATCAACCTGCCCTATATCACCGCCGACGCCACCGGCCCCAAGCACCTGGACGTGACCCTGACCAGGGCCAAGTTCAACGAGCTGACCGCCCACCTGGTGGAGGCCACCATGGGCCCCGTGCGCCAGGCCATGAGCGACGCCGGCCTGAGCGGCAGCGACATCTCCAAGGTCCTGCTGGTGGGCGGCTCCAGCCGCATCCCCGCGGTCCAGGAGGCCGTCAAGCGCATCACCGGCAAGGAGGGCTTCAAGGGCATCAACCCCGACGAGTGCGTGGCCGTGGGCGCCGCCATCCAGGCCGGCGTGCTGACCGGCGACGTGAAGGGCCTGCTGCTGCTGGACGTGACCCCCCTGTCCCTGGGCATTGAGACCATGGGCGGCGTGTGCACCCGCCTCATTGAGCGCAACACCACCATCCCCGCCAAGAAGAGCCAGATCTTCTCCACCGCCGCCGACAACCAGACCACCGTGGAGGTCAACGTCCTCCAGGGTGAGCGGGAGATGGCGGCCGCCAACAAGAGCCTGGGCCGCTTCCATCTGGACGGCATCGCCCCGGCGCGGCGCGGCGTGCCCCAGATTGAGGTCACCTTCGACATCGACGCCAACGGCATCGTGAACGTGTCCGCC
>CANRHK010000171.1 GCA_947630395.1 uncultured Oscillospiraceae bacterium | reverse complement strand
CGGAAATGTGCTGGAGGAGACGGATTACATGAACGGCGAGTTCAACGGCAGGGATGTCTACAAGTACGACGGCAGTGGGAACACGATATATCATGCTGTATACGACTCGAAGAATGAACTCGATCACTGGTATGAATACGTATTTGACAGCGACGGAAACATGATAACATCCACTCAGTACCGTTCATCCGGTAGAAAATACGTTGATCAGATGGAATATGACGCCAGGGGGAACGAGACGCTGCAAACCTCGTATCGTGACGGCAGCAGTGAGCCTTACTCTCAGTACCGGCACGTTTACGGCTATGACCGTGACGGAAATATGCTCAGTGCGAAGTACTACTTTGAGGATACATTTGTAAGCGCAGAGGAATACGAGGTCAGGGAGATCAAGATCAGATGACCTCAAAAACTAAGGAGGTACAAAAATGACGAGAACAACTTGCGGGAACGGCCACATTTACGACTCGGACCAGTATTCCGTGTGCCCGTACTGCAACGGTATGGCCAACATGATAAGCTTTGACGAGTCCGACTCCCCCGGCAGAACAGCCGCGCCCGGTTTCGGCGCACAGGCGGGGTATGACACTCCGGGAAGGACCGCCGCGCCCGGTTTCGCTCCGGCGGGAGGATACGAGCCGGGAAAGACCGTCGCGCCGGAGAGCTATTTGAAGGAGCAGCAGCAGAGCCGGAAGACCGTGGGCGTATTCAAAAAGCACTACGATCTTGACCCCGTTGTCGGGTGGCTCGTCTGCGTGGAGGGCCCCGGCAAGGGCCGGAGCCACGAGCTTTACGCCAAGATCAACTCCATTGGCCGGGGCGAGGGCAGCGACGTGTGCCTCCCCGACGACATGACCGTATCGAAGGAGCACGCGCGCCTTGCCTACGAGCCCCGGCACCACGGCTATCAGCTGATCCCCGGCCAGGGCTCCAACAACACATATCTCAACGACGAGGCCATATACATACCGGCAAAGCTGGCCGCCTACGACATCATAGAGCTGGGCGAGACGAAGCTGCTGTTCATCCCGCTTTGCGGCGACCGTTTCCACTGGGAGACGGACAGTAAGAGGGAGTGAGGCATGGGCCTTTTCGGGAAAAAGCGGCGCAAGACGCCCCTGTCCCCCGCCCGGGAGAAGCCGGTCAGGCTCCTTGGATACCAGACCGCGTCGCTCCAGGGCATAGGCGCCCGTGAGCGGCAGGAGGACGCTTTCGTTCTGGTGAATGAGAACGACGCCGTCATGATAAAAAAACGCGGTCTCCTGGCGGCGGTGGCCGACGGGATGGGCGGTATGCTGGGCGGAACCCAGGCAAGCGGGTCGGTGACAGCCACGCTTGCGGAGGATATGGACCGGCTGGACACCTCCGGCAACATCGCGGACCAGCTCCGCCGCAGCGTCATACGCGCCGGTGAGGCGGTCTACAGCTCCCTGGGCGGCGACGGCGGCAGTACTGTTGTGGCCGCGCTGATCTTTGATGAAAAGCTCTATTTCTCCAGCGTGGGCGACAGCTATCTGTACCTTCTGCGGGACGGCTCGCTCGTAAGGCTCAACCGGGAGCACAACCTACGCGCCGAGAGGCGTCTTGCCGCCATTAGATCCGGGCGTATGCCCGCCGCCGAGGACGACGACGGCCCGGAGGCCCAGGCGCTGAGCAGTTTCCTGGGTATGCCGGGAACGCCGGATGTGGACGGGCTCCTGCGGCCCATGGGGCTCAGGGACGGGGACGTTCTGCTCCTCTGCTCCGACGGCGTGGGCGGGGTGCTTGACCAGGCCGCGCTCACCGGCGCGCTGTCGGGTCCCTCGGCCTCCGCTGCGTGCAGGGCGATGGACGGGGCGATAGCCCGTGCCAGGAGACAATTTCAGGACAACTACACCGCCCTTGTTATAAGGTGCGTGTACTGACGGGAGGAATATAAAAATGAAGAAAAATCTCTTTTGCGTTATCCTGAGCCTTATGCTCATGTGCCTGCTGGTGGTCCCGGTGTCTGCCGGGTTCAACCCGGAGACCCGTGACAGCGTGGTTGTGGTGAACACCTGCCTCGATATGGACGGCGGGGTCTACAGCTTTTCCTGGGGCACCGGCTTCTTTGTCGGCGTGTCCGGGGAGGATCCCCAGTACCTGGTTACGAACCACCACGTCATAGAGGACTTCCTCAAATACGGCGCGGGTGACATCGTTAACGTGAAGATCGACGACGTGAAAATGACCGGCAGGAGCAAGATCCGGGTCTATTACGATTCAAACGACTTCGAAGAGGCGTATGTGGTGGATTACGATGAGCTGAAGGACGTGGCGATACTTCGTCTGGCCTCCCCCACCGGCAAGCGCGTCCCGCTGAAACTCATCAGCCCCACCGACTCCATGGTGGGCTCCACCGTCTACGCGGTGGGCTTCCCCGGCCTTGCCGAGAACATCTTTGCCGGGGCCACCACCTCCTGGGGCAAGTCAGACGCCAGCGTCACCAGCGGCACCTTCAGCCGCCTGTTCACCACCTCCGGCACTGGGCAGGTCAACGTACAGATCGACTGCGTCATACGCCACGGCAACTCCGGCGGCCCCGTGGTCAACACCGACGGCGCGGCCCTCGGCATCGCCACCTGGAGCGTCTCCAACTCCGAGACGGCTGAGGCCGTAAATTACGCCGTCAGCATCGACGAGGCCATATCACTGCTGAAGCTCCACGACGTGGATATCGAGATAGTAAGCGCCGCCTCCGGCGGCTCCGCCGTCCAGGATCCCTCAGTCCCCGGCGACGGCGGGACCAATGACGGCGGCGTCGATAAGCCGGACTCCCCGGTAGTTATCCAGAAGAAAGACAATACAGTTCTCTACATAGTCATCGGCGTTTTGGCGGTGGTCGCCGCCGCGATCGCGGTGCTGATCGTGGTGCTGAAAAAGCGGCCCGCCAAGGGCGGCGGCGGTCAGATCCCGTATACCGGCCCCGCGCCCTCGCCTCGAAGTGGCATGATCCGCTCCCTTGCGGAACAGCACCGTGGGCTCTCGGTCCCGATCCAGGGCGGTCAGGCTATCATCGGGCGCGTCAGGGGCGAGTGCGCCATCGTCTTTGCCGAGGGTACCCCGGGTGTCAGCGGGCGGCATTGCTCCGTATCCTTCGATCCGGGGACAGGCGAGTTCATCCTTACGGACCTGAAGTCCACCTACGGCACGTTTCTGGAGAACGGCACCCGCCTGACGCCGGGCGTCCCCTACCGGCTCCGCTCCGGCGACCGGTTCTACCTGGGCGACAGGGCAAACATGCTCACCGTTGGGGCGGAGTGAGCGATGGAGCTTGACAGCTTTATCTTCTCCAGCCCCGGAGGGCGGGAGAAAAACGAGGACTGCGCCGGTGAGCGCCGCTTCCCCGGCGGGGGCGTCTTTGCCATCGCCGACGGCCTTGGCGGCCACGAGGACGGGGAGATGGCCTCCCGCGCCGTGTGCGGGGCGCTGCTCTCCACCCTCCCTACGGAGGGCGGCGAGGGCGGCCAGTGGCTCCTTGATCGGTTCACCGACGCCAACAGCGCTGTGCGCGGTCTGCAAACCGCCCGTGGCAGCGACATGAAAAGTACCGCCGCCGGCCTGCTCATCCGGGACGGCCGCGCCTACTGGTGCCACGCCGGGGATTCCAGGCTTTACTTTTTCAAGTCCGGCGATCTGGCCTCCTGCACCGCCGACCACTCCGTGGCCTACAAAAAATACAGGGCCGGTGAGATATCCCGCGCCCAGATCGGTCAGGACGAGGACCAGAACCGCCTGCTCCGGTGCCTTGGCAGCCCCCGCCCCGACCGCTGTGTGCCTGACTCCGGCGGGTCCGAAGTCTCCGCCGGGGACGGGTTCCTCATGTGTACCGACGGGGTGTGGGAGTATCTGCTGGACGGGGAGATCCTTGTGGACCTGCTGAAATCCCGCGACGCCAGGACCTGGGGCGAGCTGCTGCTCCAGCGGGTGGCGGACCGGGTGGGACCGGACAACGACAACCTCACCCTTATCACCATCCTCCTCAGGTGAGGCGGAAAGGAGATCTGTATGTTACGAAAAGCCGCCGGGTGGCTGACAGCCGCCATAATGCTGTTTTGCCTCTCCGCCCATGCCTCCGCCGCCGGGGAGGACGCACCCCTAAAGCTTGTCTCCGCTTGGTTCTCCGAGGGCGTGGTCTACGCCGCCGTTCAGCCGGAGGCGGGTCAGGAGGCGGTGGAGGGCCAGCTCATGCTGAACAACGCCGTGGCCAGCGAAAATGTCTCCCTTGTGAGGGCCCCGGCTGAGAGGTTCGTACTTTTAGTCGACCAGTCCACCTCCATGCCGCGCTACAGGCGGAGCGTCAGCGCCTTTGCCTCCGCCCTTTTAGCGGATATGCCGGACGGCGCAAGCGTATCCGTCTACGGCTTTGGCGAGGGGTGTCAGGTCCTGGCCGAGGGGCTAAAAAGTGCGGATGAGGCCGCCGATGTCATATCGCACATGAAATTCGACCACCACGCCACGGACATATGCGGCGGCGCGGTGGAGGCCATCGGCAAAATCTCAAATACAGGCCGCGTTGAGGGCGAGATCGTCCATCTGATCCTCATAACCGACGGCGTCCCCTATCTCACCGGCGACAAGGGCGCGGAGCAGTCCGCCATCGCGGCCTCCGCCGCCTCGGCGCGTGAGCTTATATCCAGCGCCAGCGAGATCACCGTCCATTCGGTGTGCCTTGGCAGCTGGGAGAGCGTGACCTATAGCGCCGTGTCCGCCGGTACCGGCCTCCATCTCAGCGCCGGCAGTGAGGAGAAGGCAAGGGCCGCCGGCGCAGAGATCGCCGGCTTCGCCTCCGGGCTCTATGAGTTCCGCTTCCCCGCCAAGTGGACCTTCGACGTGGACCGCATCGACGCCCAGATACTCCTGACACAGCCGGGTTCCGACGGCCTCACCTTTTTGAACGTCCCGGACCTTAGGGACATAGGCAAGCCCCTGGAGGTGGCCCCGGCGGACAAGCCGGAGCTGATAAACCCCGAGCCCGATCCGGATGACGGTGCGGGTGACCCGGACGATGGTTCCGAACCCCCCGGCGACGGCACCGGCGAACCAAATGATGGTTCCGAAGCCCCCGGCGATCCCTCCGCCTCCCCAGAGGACGGTGGGCAGACCGGCGGCGATACGGGGACGACTCCTGACGATCAGGGCGGCGGACCCGATGAGCCGGATGAGGACGGCGGGGGCATTGCCAAATCCGTCATTATCGGGGTCATAGCGGTACTTGCCGCGCTTGTGATACTGCTCCTGGCGCTGCTCCGGGGACGGAAAAAGGGAAGATCTGGCCAGGCCGGCTCCATAGGCGTAAAGCTGGAGATGCTGGAGGGCAAGTCCGGCGGCGACGGGAACACCTACCGGCTGCGGGGCCAGCTCATCATCGGCAGTGCCAAAGGCTGTGATATCGT
>CANRHK010000170.1 GCA_947630395.1 uncultured Oscillospiraceae bacterium | reverse complement strand
CCCCCGCCTCCCGCTCGGAGTCCGAGAGGGCCAGGCGCTCGTTCAGCTCCGGGACGACCGCGGGGATATCCACTTTGAAGCGGGCGTGGAGGAACTTGGAGGTGAGATTGCCGTCCCGCACGGCCAGCACCAGCTGCAATCCGTTGCGGCGGAGGGCGTCCAGCGCCATGGACACCGTGTCCACAGCCATGTACCGCAGCGTGAACACCGCCGTCAGCCGCCCGTCCACCGCCAGACAGACGGGGCACTTTCCCGGCACCACCGGCGGCAGGCGCACCGCCTGCCGCCGCATAAAGGCCGGGGTGCCCAGCAGGACGGTCTCCCCGCGAATCATGCCGCCCAGACCGTTGTCGTCATGGACGTGGAAGTGCTCCAGGGGCTGGTACTCGATGTCCTCGCTGCGGCACAGGTCCTCAAAGAGCCGGCCCATCAGGCCGCCGCCCTGGACGGCAAGCGAGGCGGCGTAGGAGATCACCTGCTCCCGCTCCTCGCCGTAGGGCTTCAGGCCGCTGAGCATGGCGGAGCCCTGGGGGAAGATGTCTCCGTCGGTGACCACCAGCCGGGAGGAGGCGGAGAGCATGGCCGCGCCGTACTGTCCCGCCACGGCGGCCCCGCTGCGGGCCAGGCGCGCGGCCAGCCGGCCGAAGGGCACGAAGAACACCATGGGAAACACCAGGGAGACGGAGGCGCAGAGGATGGCGGACCAGCACCACAGGAAGTCCTGTCCCCGGCCCTGGGCCACGGAGGAGAGCACGGCGAAGACCACCGAGGCCGCCGCCAGCACCGGCAGCAGCAGGCGCTGCCACTGGGAGCCGGTGTCCTCCATGCTGAGCCTGGAGTAGAAGCCGCCGAGGTAGCCGGCGCCCTTGGCGATACCCGCGTCGCAGCAGTCCACCAGGGCGTTGGGCGTGCCCATGGCGGCGATGCGAAGGCTCTCCATCATGCCCCGGTGGGAGCTGGTGAGGCCCCACAGGGAGAACACCAGCGCCGCCCCGGCCACCCCGCCCAGGGGTGCCACCTCGGAGCGCACCGGCAGGAGCAGCAGGGTCATCTCGTCCAGCAGCGTGGCCACCGTGGCCAGCATGGAGGAGGCGCACGCCGTCCAGACGCGGTCCCGGATGCCCTCCGTGGCCGCGCGGAACACCGGCCAGCAGAGGAGGCACAGCACCGCCTGGGGGACCAGGACGCAGAGGGCCGCGTTGTCCATGCTCTCGCTGAAGAAGGGCAGCTCCACCCCCATCTGGGCCAGCACCCACGGCAGCCACATGAGCACCAGCAGCGGAACAGCCATTCTCAGGCTTCTGCGGCACTCCCTATACCGCCGCCGGTGCCACGCGGCTGCCTCGCCGGGCAGAGGCTCGTCCTCCGCCGCGGCGGGCGGGGGACGGCGGGAGGTGGGCTTTTTAGGCGCTCCCCGGCTGGTCTTTTTGCGGATCTTCTCCAGGTGGCGGAGGAGCTGCGCCTGCCGCTGGGCCTGCTCCTCCTGCACCGCGTCCACGGTGCTGGCCACAATGTCCTCCATGGAGAATTCTTTTTTCTTGGTCTCCTCCGAACGCTGGGAGTCCTTCGGCTGCTGGGAGTCCTCCGGCCGTGTGGTATTCTCCGGTCGCGGGGAGCTCTCCGACTGCGGGGAACTCTCCGGCGGAGACTCCGGCGTCTTGTTCTCAGGCGGCGGGGGCGGCTCCCTGCGGACCTTGCGGGTGCCGTCCCGCCGGGGCCGGACCGCTCTCTTTTCCGCCCTTGCCGCCGGCTTCGGCGTTGGCGGGGCCTCGGGCCCGTCCTCCGGTGGCAGATCCCCGCTGCCAGGGAGCAGATCCTCCCAGAACGCCTCGTCCAGCACGTCCTCCCCGGGAAAAGCGGACGCCGCGCCCGCCGGGGGCTCCTCCGGAGGGGCGTCCTCCGGGCCTTTCTCCGGCTCCGGTTCCGGTGCTGGGGCGGGGGACTCCTCCACGGGCGCTTCCTCCTCCGGGGGGGCCTCCGGCTCCTGGGGCGGTTCTGGCACAGGGGACTCCTCCTCCGGCGGCTCGGGTTCCGGGTCCGATTCCGCCGGAGGTTCCGGTTCTACCCCGCCGCCGGAGAACTCCGCCAGAATGTCCTCCAGATTGAAGGTGCCCTCCGGCAAGTCCTCCACCCCCTGGAGCAGCCGCTGGGTGTCGTCCAGACCGGGCTCGATTGGGTTGTACTCCTGTTTGTCTGTCATAGAAGCCTCTTTTCTTGCTGTCGGCAAGATCGTTCCCCCCGCGGGAGTGGAAAATTCAGGCGCCCCGCTGGCGCAGGGCCTCATACAGCAGCACCGCGGCCGCCGCCGAGGCGTTGAGGGAGGAGATGCGCCCCCTCATGGGGATGCTGACCAAAAAGTCGCAGCTCTCCCGGACCAGGCGGCCCATGCCGTCCCCCTCGCTGCCGATGACCACAGCGGCGGGAGAGGTGAGCTTGGCATCATAGAGGGACACGTCCCCCCCGGCGGCGGTGCCGAACACCCACAGGCCCCGTTTTTTCAAATCCTTCAGCAGCGACGGGATATTGGGCACCCGTGCCACCGGCAGATAGCTCACCGCGCCGGCGGAGGTCTTGGCCACCACCGCCGTCAGCCCGGCGCTGCGGCGCTTGGGGATGACGACGCCGTGGGCGCCGGCGCACTCGGCGGTGCGGATGATGGCCCCCAGGTTGTGGGGGTCGCTGATTTCGTCGCAGACCGCCACCAGGGGCGGCTCCCCCCGGTCCGCGGCAATTTGCAGAATGTCTTCTACCGTGGCGTAGGCCTGGGCGGCGGCCACGGCGACGACGCCCTGGTGGCTGTGGGTCTCGCTCATGGCGTCCAGCTTCCGCCGGTCCGCCTCCACCACCACCACGCCGGCCTTCCTGGCCTGGGCGGCGATGCGGCCCAGGGTGTGGTCTGTCTCCCCCTTGGCGATGTACAGCTTGTCAATGGGAACGCCGGCGCGCAGCGCCTCCGTCACCGCGTTGCGGCCCTCGATGAGGCCCTCCGCCCCGTCCCGGCCGTCCCAATCTCTCATGACAAAAACTCCTTTTCACGCTGACGGCCCGGCTCTGGCCGGGAAGCGTCCTGCGTGTTTTTTACCGCTTTTATACAGTTTTTTCCGCCCATAAAGCCGGGAAAAAACGCGCCCGCCGGCAAACAATAAGAGGGCATCATACGATATTTATGCCATTATAGCACAAGAAGCCCCCTGGGGAAAGAGGTATTCACAGAAATTTCACAGAAAATATACAGTGGGTTCTTGTGAGCGGGCGGAATTTGTGGTACGATGCATGGTAGAATGCTATCATTCATATCTCCCGGAGATGCGCGGGGCGGCCAGCGCCCCGTTGAAATATAAGGAGGCCGACCATGAGCGACAATCGGAACAACAACTCCAACAACGATAAAAACAAGAAAAATTTTAACGGCTTTGTCATGCTGCTGCTGTGGGCCCTGGCGGCCACGGTGGCCATCAACGCCCTGTCCAGCTGGAGCCGGCAGAACGCCACCGCCGCCACCCGCCACGAGATCCTGTACAGCGAGTTCCGGGATCTGGTGGAGGAGGACAAGGTGGCCCAGGTGCTCTTCACCAGCGAGGGGATTCTGGAGATCACCCCCGTGGAGGGCTACGTCTACACCGACGAGAATGGCAACGTCTACAGCGACAACTATACCCTTTTCACCCCCCAGCTCAGCAGCGTGGACCACGAATTTGAGACCTGGCTGGCCGAGCACAACGTGGATTTCACCCGGCCCTATGAGGCCCAGATGTCCCCCATCCTGGAGTTCATGGTGGCCTATATCCTGCCCCTGGTGGTGATGCTGGGCGGCTTCATGCTCTTCTGGAACCTGATGGCCAAGAAGGGCGGCGGCATCGGCGGCATCGGCAGCGTGGGCAAGAGCAACGCCAAGGTCTACATGGAGAAGACCACCGGCGTCACCTTCGCCGACGTGGCGGGCCAGGACGAGGCCAAGGAGTCCCTGGTGGAGATCATCGACTTCCTCCACAACCCCGGCAAGTACACCGCCATCGGCGCGAAGCTCCCCAAGGGCGCGCTGCTGGTGGGCTCCCCCGGCACCGGCAAAACCCTGCTGGCCAAGGCCGTGGCCGGCGAGGCGGGGGTGCCGTTCTTCTCCATCTCCGGCTCCGGCTTTGTGGAGATGTTCGTTGGCGTGGGCGCCAGCCGCGTCCGGGATCTGTTCCAGGAGGCGGCCAAGGTGGCCCCCTGCATCATCTTCATCGACGAGATCGACGCCATCGGCAAGACCAGGGACACCCGCTTCGGCGGCAACGACGAGCGGGAGCAGACCCTGAACCAGCTCCTGGCGGAGATGGACGGCTTTGACCCCTCCAAGGGCATCATCGTCCTGGCCGCCACCAACCGGCCGGAGGTGCTGGACAAGGCCCTGCTGCGTCCCGGCCGCTTCGACCGGCGCATCACCGTGGATAGGCCCAACCTGGCGGGCCGTCTCGCCACCCTCCAGGTCCACACCCGGAAGATCCGCCTGGCGGAGGACGTGGATCTGAACAAGGTGGCCCAGGCCACCGCCGGCTGTGTGGGCGCGGATCTGGCCAACACCGTCAACGAGGCCGCCCTCCGGGCGGTCCGCCACGGCCGCCACGCGGTGAACCAGGAGGATCTGCTGGCCTCCTTTGAGACGGTCATCGCCGGCGCGGAGAAGAAGGGCACCGTGATCACTGAGCAGGAGAAACGGATCATCGCCTACCACGAGGTGGGCCACGCCCTCACCGCCGCCAAGCAGAAGAACGCCCAGCCGGTGACCAAGATCACCATCGTGCCCCACACCGAGGGGGCCCTGGGCTACACCCTCCACCTGCCGGAGGAAGAGAAGTTCCTCATGAGCAAGGACGACATCCTCACGGAGATCCGCACCCTGGTGGCGGGCCGGTGCGCGGAGGAGCTGGTGTTCAACACCCAGACCTCCGGCGCGGCCAACGACATCGAGCGGGCCACGGAGATGGCCCGGAATCTGGTGGCCCGCTTCGGCATGAGCGACAAGTTCGGCATGATGGCCCTGGGGGCCATGAACACCCAGTACCTGGACGGCGGATACAGCATGAACTGCGCTCAGGAGACCTTCGCCGCCGCAGACCGGGAGGTGGTGGCCATCCTCCAGCGGTGCCACGACGAGGCCATGGAGCTGCTGCGGCAGAACCGGCCCATGCTGGACGCCATTGCCTCCTACCTCTTTGAGAAGGAGACCATCACCGGCGCGCAGATGATGGCCATTCTGGAGGGCCGGGACCCGGATCAGGCGGACTACTACGGCGTCCCTGCCGCCGGCAAGGACGTCTCCATCGAGCCCCCTGCCCGACACATCAGCATCTCCAGCGAACCCATCCCCATGCCCTCCGCGTCTTCCGCCCCGGAAGCGCCGGCGGAGGCCGCGCCGGAGGAGGAGCATACAGCGGAGGCCCCCGCGCCCGCTGAGGG
>CANRHK010000169.1 GCA_947630395.1 uncultured Oscillospiraceae bacterium | reverse complement strand
TTTGAGATTCCGTGGAACTGTGGAACAACTTTTTGCGCCTATAAGAGATTCCTTTTTCAGAGGGAGTTTCGCGCCCTTTTTATTCCCTTATATAGCTTGTATTTTCTGTTCCACAGTTCCACACCCGGCAAAAAACAGCTCGAAACCGTTGTCCCGCAGTGCTTTCAGCCGTGTAACAGTTGTTCCACACCGGTTCCTCGTGTTCCACGAATCACAATATTTCTTCGTCAATTTGACGGTTTTCCTCTTGCTCTGTTGGTAATCTCATACAAACGCACTCCGTCAGAACGCCGTTAATGCGCTTTCCCTTGGTGTAGGCGCGGCCCCGGCACTCGATAAGGCCGTTCTGCTTCAAATAGGACAGCGTGGAGGCCGGGGAGAACCCGGCATCAGTCAGAACCCGCTCGAAGATAGGCCGGACGATGTAAGCCCGCGCCGCGGTCCGCTCCCCTGACGGCAGCTCGATATCATCCATAGCTCCGTATACCTCCTGGCCGTTGTCGCTGCGCCCACAGAGCCTGCCGGAGTTCTGGGTCACCCAGCCGCAGAGGTACTGGTATCCCCGGAGTCCAGCGCTGACGGCGGCTTTGGAGGCCAGAAACTCCCCCATCTCCCGCACTGTCAGCGGGGATTCCCCGGGAAAAATCCAGCCGCAGGCCAGCTGGTCCCCCAGCAGGATGGCGGCCGCCGCCATCGCCTGCTTCTCCGTGGTGTCCCGGTCGCTTAGCTCCTTGAAGAGGGCCTGGTACCGCCCTTGGAGCTCGTCCGTGACCCCCGGCCGGTACAGCCGCTCTACGAATTTCCGCCCGGCAAAGCCATAGTTGCGCTTCAGGAGGGACGCCACGCGCATGCCGTCCCGGATGACCGGCGCCCCGGCCCGGCACTCCACGTCGATGACCCGGTTCACCGCCCCGGCCCCGGCGGAGGACCCGGTCAGCGGACTCTCCCCGGTGGTCAGGATGCAGTTGCGCCAGGTGGGGGTCAGGTCCACACCGCCGCTTCTGGTGCCCCGGGTCCGCCCCACACGCTGGCCGCGGCCATGAGGGCCACGGTCTTGCCGGTGCCGCTGTCCACCCCCCACAGGTGGACAAAGAAGGGCAGGCACCCCAGCGGGTCCAGCAGCACGCTGGCGAAGCTGGCCGCCAGCAGGATGCGGGCCGTCACCGACATGCGCCGCACCTCTCGAATGGTGTCAAGCCATACCGCTTCACTGCCCCTGCTGTGCACCGTCTGGAACATGGCCCGGAAGTTGGCGTCTCCGTCGAAGATCAGCCCCTCCACAAAGGGGGAAAAGCCCTCGCCGGGGATGTGGCCGAAGCGGCCGATGCTCTTTCGTTCGGGGATACTGTCGTAGTTCAGATTCTCCAGGTCGGAGATGTACTGGATGAAGCTCCGGGCGTTCTGGCTGGTGACGGCCACGCCCACCCGGCTCAGCTCCGTCACTTTGGTGGCGCTGGCCAGCACTGCCTTCTCCGCAATCACCGTCCGCCAGGCCGCGCCCTTCCGGTAGGCCAGCTTCAGCTTCTCCTCCCCGGTGTCGATGTTCACCAGCCGCTCCACCGGCAGGATGGGGTGCGGGCAGGCCACCGCGTCCTCAAACCCGCCGCCCCGCTTCCGCACACCGTCGTCCTCCGCCTCCCAGACGCCGCCGGTCAGCAGCTCCAGAGGCTGGCCGGTAAAGTGGGTGGCGTCGTCGATGTAGAGGGTGTTTGCCTGGGCGTTCAGAGACTCCACGTACTTTTTGTACATGCTTTTGAAGCTCTTAAAGCCCACTGAACTGGCATACTCCGCCATCCGCGTCTGAGCAGTCTCATGGACAAAGGGGTCCTTGTGGAGCTTGTACAGCTCCTCATAGGGCGCCGTGGTCATAAAGTCCTGTTTTTCGTATGTCCAATCTCCCGTTCTGTCCGCCTCCCCAGCTCATCCTCAATTTCATCCAGCCGGTACTCCAGCTCGGGCAGCTTTTTCACCGCCTCCGCGTACATCGGATGGATATATCCGGCTAAAATATCTGTCTCGCTTGGCATGGCAAGGAGTTTCGCCTGCCATAAAATGCGATACTCCTCCGCCAGCTCACGGTACTCCGCCTCCAGCTTTTCCCGGCGCAGCTGCTCCCTCCGGCGCTCCAGCAGCCGGGCGCTCACCGCCGCCCGGTCCGGGGCCTCCTCGGAGAGCCCCAGACCGAAATCCACATTCAGCCGCAAACAGGCCTGACGAAAATCAAGGTCAAACAGCTTCATCACAAAGTCAATGACGCTGCCCCCCTCGCCGCAGCCGAAGCAGTGCCACCCGCCGTCCTCCGGATAAATTTTCAAACTGCCGGTCTTCTCGCTGTGGAAGGGGCACTGTATGTACCCTCCCCGGTTGGGGGTGAAGCCGTAGAACTCCGCCGCCTCGGTCATGGGCACCAGCCGCTTGATGTCGCCGGCCAGGTCAGTACGCGACGTCCCGTTCCACGTCCGGCGGGTAGCTGTCCGCATGTGTCAGCCTCCTCGTGGCCCGGCACCAGGCGCACTTTTCGCACCGTCTGGGCTTCTCCTGGCCCTCCTTGATGGCCTGGAACCGGGGCACCATGTCCTCCAGCTCCATCAGCTTCTCCGAGAGGTGGCCGTCCCGAAGCCACACGCACCGCAGGTCCGGCGGGTCCTCCCGCGTCCCTACCGCCAGGATAAATGGCAGCATGTGCCCCTCCACCGCCTGATAGATGGCGCCCTGGAGGTCGTAGCCCCAGAACTGGATGAAGCTGACCTTCCGCCGCTCCTCCTCGCTCCAGACGTCCTCCATGTCCCGCATGACCTTCTGGTCCACAATGGCCCCCTCGCAGGGTCCCAGGGCCTCCGCCATCTCCGGGAAACGGTTCACTATCTCCCGGCACGTCTCCGCGCTCAGCAGGCAGTCAATTTTGATTTTAAAGGGCACCCCGGCAATCTCGCCGGTACGGATCACCTGCTTCTCCCCTGCCATCAGGAGCATGTAAAGGTCTGACGCTTCCATGGTGTTGATGACGTCCTGGGCCCTCAGATACTCCGCTTTCAGACTGCCGTCCCGCTTGAACAGCTCCGGGTGCTGGGCCTGAAAGACCGGCAGCGTCCCGGAGAAGTGGGCGTCCACGTAGCTGCCCGCCAGCATGGCCTGGCTGGGCGCGGTGCGGTACTTCCCTTGGATACGGGCCAGAGCGGCCTCCTCGCATTGGAGGAAGCTCTTGACCTGGGTAGCGCCCATGTAGGCCGTCTCAATCTCCGGCTCAAAGTAGTTCGCCGCCGTCACTGTTGGGAGCGTTCTCACCGGGCGCCGCCTCCTCTCTATCTATGGGGGAATTTTCTGGTAAAGTTGTACGTTTCTGTACAACTTCCGCCTGATTTTTTTCTTTAATAGAGGCACATGCCGCGCAGAGAGGCGCGCCGTACTTCCTGGCCGTGTACTCCGCCATGTATTCCGCGCTGCGCCCCATAGCCGCCTGAATGGGCTTCCCGCAGTCCGCGCAGGGCGGAATGGGCGGCTTCAGGCGGGGCTTTTTGTCTCTGACACGGACCGCATTTACAATCTTCCCGAACGCCCTCACACCGCGCTTGATATAAAGCTGCACTTGTCGTTGTATCTGAACGGCGCGTCCGCCCTGTACATCACTGTCCCTACAGCTACCACGGTAGTCTGTTTCGCCAGCCCGGAGGCAGAGAATCACTATTGCCGGCATTGCTGCTTTCTTTCAGGAGCTTTTCCAATAGTGTTGACAAGCTTTCCCAAAATTCCTGTTTTTCCTTTTCCTTCTCCTCTTTTGTCTGGATGTAAGATAATTCGACAGCTCCAGATTCCAAAAGGATGCAGTCTTCACCGGTGCTTTCTTTGATCTCCTTGGCAATGGATACCTGTTTTTCTCTCGGGAGGCTGTTGTTCACCATCAGCAGAAGCATTCTTTCACCCCCCCTCTTACGCCGTCCCATCCGCAGCACCTGCGGCATACAGTTCCCCTACGCTGACGCCGAGGGCCTTTGCAATCGCCGGTATGTACTCGACTCTGATGATCTTCCGTTTGTTCAACATGTCACTAAACTGCTGTTCGGTGAAACCAGCGCGTTGAGCAACTGCCTTTTGAACAAGTCCTTTGTCCGCTATAATGGCGCGGATCCCAACAGCAATACAATTTTCCAAAACCTCACCCCCTCGTATTACAAGTTTCTTGGAATAATTGAATTGTATCACAAGAATATTTGCTTATCAATAGAAAAATCACAAGTTTCTTTGGATTTCTCTATTGACATTTCAATATAATTTGATATAATGAAGCCACAAAGGAGGTGTACTGATGAGCTTTGGTTCAAGACTAAAAGAACGTCGTGAAGAACTCGGCCTCAAGCAGAGTGAGCTAGGAAAACTTTTAGGGGTAACTGGTTCTGCCATTGGAAACTACGAAAATGGAATCAGTTCGCCAAAAGCAGATGTGTTGTATCAGGTTTTTAATGTGTTGAAATGCGATGCAAACTATCTGTTTCAAGATGAAATGAAAGAACTGGAAAGCGACGATTTTACCGTTCCAGAAATCAAAATCATAAAAAAATACCGTGCACTTGACCAGCACGGCAAGAACACGGTAACAGCGGTATTGGATTGTGAAAAGGCCAGGTGCGATGATGCATCCACAAGCCCGGCTACTGGGAAAGTGATCGAGCTGTATCCCACCCGCAAATACCTCCAGTCCACCTCTGCCGGTTACGGCGATTTCAACGACGATGCCTCTTATGAGATGGTCGACCTGGTGAAGCGTCCACCAGCGGGAACTTCTTTTATCATCGCCGTGAACGGCCACAGTATGGAGCCCACCTTCAACGACGGTGATTTAGTGTTTGTCCACTCTCAGGAGACGATCCGCGTCGGAGAGATTGGCCTGTTCGTAAGGGGCGGGGATTTGTATATCAAAGAATCCGGCCCGGACGGCCTGATCTCCCACAACAAGAGCGGGAAGTATCCCCTCATTGTGTCGAACGATGATATGCCGATCTTGACTGAGGGGAAAATTATTGGTATCTGTACATCGGAGTATTTTTAGTAACCCCCACCGCTGGAGGGCGGTAAAAATATAATTAGTGTCCGGATTTCTGGACACTAAATCTGCTAATATGTTATACTGAAAGAGGTAGTATCATGCCGATCGATTTGACCGACACTGAATTTGCGCGGCTGATGGCTATGCCGAAAGAATTCATCACTGTCCCGCAGCTGCCGACAGAGATCGGGAAGCGATCTTATCCTGTCCGCAGCTTGGATAAAAAGGAAACATTCCTTCTCACCACAGAGCGGAACATTGTTTTCGAACTCAGCAAATCGAAGTTTAACAAGAGTTATTCCAGGGAGCCAATTTTTCGAGTGGAATATAATGGGCCACCCCATATGAATCCGGATGGTACAAAGATTGGAAGAAACCATGTTCATCTTTTTCGGGCTGGTTATGGCATGAGTTGGGCTTACCC
>CANRHK010000168.1 GCA_947630395.1 uncultured Oscillospiraceae bacterium | reverse complement strand
CCGCACCACACGGTTGGCCTTGGTGGCGATCAGGCTCTGGTGGTTGATGGCCAGCAGGGCGTAGGTCTCAATAAGCTGGGCCTGGGCGGCGGGGGCCCGAACGGTGACCAGGGGCTCGCCGGGGAAGACCGGCGTGCCCTCCGGCACGGCCCAGATATCGCCGGTAAAGCGGAACGCGCGGAGGTAGTCCAGAAAATCCTCCTCAAAGAGATTCTTGCCGCGGAGATAGGCGATGTCCTCCTCGTCGAAGTGCAGATCCCGGATGTAATCCACCAGCTGCTCCAGACCGGCGGAGATGGCGAAGCCGCCCCCATCGGGGACCCGGCGGAAGAATACGTCGAAATAGGTGATGCGGTCCTGCATCCCCCGGCGGAAATAGCCGTTGGCCATGGTCATCTCATAGAAGTCAAACAGCATGGAGAGATTTATTTTCTCTTTCCTGTCCATAGCGGTAAACCTCGGTTCTTTTGTGATAGCGGCCCCGGCTGGGGGCAGCGCACCTATATAGTATATCTTTTTTTCCTGTTTTGCAATGTTAGAATTGACAATTCTTTCCCCATCCCATAAGATAGTGGAAACGCGCGGGGCCGTGCCACGCCCGCGGACTTCTCCGGAGAGGAATTTTGCGCATATGTCCATTATTTTGGGAATTGATATCGGCGGCTCCACCACCAAGATTGTAGGCCTCCGTCCCGACGGCGGTGCCATCGCCATGCACCGGGTCCAGGCCCAGGACCCCATCACCTCGCTATACGGCGCGCTGGGCAACTTCCTGGTCTCCAACCGCCTCCAGTTGGGGGACGTGGGCCGGGTGGCCCTCACCGGCGTGGGGGCCTCCTATGTGGATGGGGATATCTTCGGCATCCCCACCAAGCAGGTGGAGGAGTTTGCCGCCGTGGGCGCCGGCGGGCTGGCCCTATCGGGCCTCGATCGGAGTGTGGTGGTCAGCATGGGCACCGGCACCGCCTTTGTCTGGGCGGAGAAGGGCAGGGAGGTGCGCCATCTGTGCGGGTCCGGCGTAGGCGGCGGCACCTTGGCGGGGCTGTGCTCCCGGCTTTGCGGCACCAGGGAGTACAACCAGATTGTCAAACTGGCCTCCGGCGGAGATGTGAACCGGGTGGATTTGACGGTGGGGGATATCACTCGGAACACCCATCCGTCCCTGCCGCTGGATATTACCGCCGCCAACTTCGGCAACGTCTCCGACGACGCCACAGCCAGCGACTTTGCTGCCGGGGTGGTGAATATGGTGCTCCAGTCCATCGGTACCACCGCCGTGATGGCCTGCCGGGCCTGCGGCTGTGACACGGTGGTGCTTACCGGCTTTATGGCCAAGCTGCCCCAGGCGAGGGAGTGCTGTGACCTTTTCACCCGGCTCCACGCTGTGAGGTTTATCATCCCGGAGAACGCGCCGTTTGCCACCGCCATCGGGGCGGCGCTCACATCGTAGGGGACGGGGCGGCACTTTTCCCTCGTGGGAAAAGTGCCCAAAAGCACGCTCAGGGGCTTCGCCCCTTTGCGGTTTTTCCGGCCGCTTTTTGGCGGCAAAAAGCGGCCCCAGGGTAAGAAGGATAAAACGAATAGAAGGGACCGGTAAGGGGCCGGAGGCCCCTCCAACCAAGGCCATGGTATAAAAAGGGGGGGCGCTGCGGACAGCGGCCCCTACAAGGTGCACAGCAAGGCAAATCAGGGCTTAGGCACCGGCACAATCCAGCCGTAGGGGTCGGGCAGCCGGCCCCACTGGATTCCGGTGAGGGTGTCGTAAAGATCCTGTGCCCAGGGGCCAATCACCCGGTTGTGGACCACAAACTGCTTGTCCTGGTAAGCAAAACTGCCAATAGGAGAGATGACGGCGGCCGTCCCGCAGCCCCAGGCCTCCTCTACCTGGCCGGCGGCCAGAGCCTCCATCAGCTCGTCCACGCTGATAAGCCGCTCCTCCACCTCAATGCCCTTGTCCCGCAGCAGCTGGATGCAGCTGCGCCGGGTGATTCCGGGCAGCACCGAGCCGGTGAGCTTGGGGGTGACCACCTTGCCGCCCATGCGGAACATAACGTTCATGCCGCCCACTTCCTCAATGTACTTCCGATGGACGCCGTCCAGCCACAGAACCTGGTCGTAGCCCTTCTTCTCCGCCCTGGCGGCGGCCCGGTTGGCCGCGGCGTAGTTGCCGCCGCACTTGACATAGCCCGTGCCGCCCCGGACGGCCCGGACGTCGGTGTCCTCAATCATGATGTTCACCGGCTTCAAACCGCCGCCCAGATAGCTGCCCACAGGGGAGAGAATAATGATCATCTGGGCGTGGGCGATGGAGTGGAGGCCCAGGTCCACGTCGGTGCAGAACTCAAAGGGGCGGATATACAGGGAGGCGCTGGGGACCTTGGGCACCCAGTCCTGATCCAGCTCCACCAGCTTTACCATGGCGCTGAGCATGAAGCCGGCGTCAAAATCCGGCAGCTGGATACGCTCGGCACTGGTGCGCATGCGCTCCATGTTGTCCCGGGGACGGAACATCTGCACGGAGCCGTCGTCCCGCAGATAGGCCTTCAGGCCCTCGAAGACCTCGGCGCCGTAGTGGAACACCGCCGCGCCGGGGTGGATGGACAGATTCTCCAGGGGCACAATGCGGGCGTCGTGCCAGCCCTGGTCCGGGTCGTAGTCCATCAGGAACATGTGGTCGGTGAAGACCGTGCCGAAGCCCAGCTTCCGGGGGTCCTCCGGCTTGGGCCGGGGCGAGGTGGTCCGGGTGATGCTGATTTCCATGGTAAATCAATCCTTTCTTGTGTGATACCGCATGGCGGCGAAACTGCTTTTTCAAAAAAGAAAAGCGTGAAAACTTTTTCACGCTGCATCATTATAGTACGGGATTTCCCCCTTGACAAGAGGCTTTTCCCACATTTTTCCGGCCTCGCCGGAAAAACGGAGACACGGAGGACAGGTCCGCCCTCCGTGTCTCCGTCCGGCTTACAGAAAGTTTTTCAGCTGCTGGATGTTGCTCTCCTCGGTCTTGAGAAGGCGGTTTGCCAGATCCAGGGCCTCTCTGTCGCTGTGATCCTTGTTGTTGTGGATCCGCCGCACCATCTGGACCGTGCCCATGGTGGAGCCCCGGATCATCATCTCCGCGATGTGGGAGGGGGACTGGTCGGTCAGGGTCTTCATGTGCAGCGCCGCTTCGCTCATGGCGTCGCTGATGGCGCCGGGATCCTGGGGCTTCCGGCCCCGGCGGCGGATGGCGTCCTCCGCCTGACCGGCGATATCCTCGTACTCCTTGAGCTGTTGGCGCAGCGCCTTCCGCATCTCCGGCTCCTCCACCATCTCCAGCACCTTGGGGATGGTGCCCTTGCCCATCTCCGCGTTCTTGTGGACAAACTGCAATAAATCGCTGTCCTTCTCCATTTCCATCACCTCGTCCACAGCTTTCCCCGAAACGCCCGGGCGGATACCCGCAGGAGAGGGCCGCGGGCCGGAAGTTTTCATCAGTTTTGCCATTTTTTGCCCCGCCGCGCCGCCATATTCCAGGGAATGGTTCATTTACAGCTCCCCTTCCTCTGTGCTACAATGCTTCTATTCCGGGGCCGCGCCCCACGCAACATGCAAAGTCTTAAAAATTGATTAATTTCTCCATTATTCCTTGCGCTTCGACACCGCCGTATGGTATACTTTTGTATATCGTACGGCGGTTTTGCCTGTTCCGCCGGGAGGGAGAGGGCCATGGAGAGCATTGACGTCGATTACGGGAGACTGAAGCGGTACGACACCACCAAGCCGCCACTGAAGCAGAGGAAGTTCTTCACCGCCGTGCTGCGGGTTCTCTGCGGCGCCGCCCTCATGGGGCAGGAGTATGAGATTGAGAAGATCAACATGGAGGGGCTGAAGCCCCCCTACATTCTCCTGAGCAACCACATGTATTTTGTGGACTTTGAGCTCAACTCCGTGGCCACCTGGCCCTATTCTGTCAACAACATCGCCACCATCGATGGCTACTACCGCCGCCCCATCCTGATGGAGTGGCTGGGGTGCCTGTGCAAGCGGAAGTTCACCACCGACATGACTCTGCTGCGCTCGGTGAAGAAGGTGCTCCGGGAGTACGGAGACATCCTCTGCATGTACCCGGAGGCCCGCTACTCCCCGGTGGGCACCACAGCCATACTGCCGGACTCCCTGGGCAAGCTGGTGAAGCAGCAGGGGGTGCCGGTGGTGGTGCTGCTCCACCACGGCAACTACCTCCACACCCCCTTCTGGAACTACCGCCAGCCCCGGAAGGTGCCGCTGCACTCCACCATGACCAAGATTCTCACCGCGGAGGAGGTCCGGGAGAAATCCGCCCAGGAGATCGGGGAGATTATCCGGAAGGCTATGGAGTACAACGAGTACCGCTGGCAGGAGGAGCACAACATCCGCATCACCGAGCCCTTCCGGGCGGAGGGGCTCCACAAGGTGCTCTACCAGTGCCCCCACTGCCGCACGGAGAGCAGGATGGAGAGCAAGGGCATCATTCTCCGCTGCGCCGCCTGCGGCAAGGAGTGGTCCATGGACGAGCTGGGCCGGCTCCACGCCCTGAACGGCCAGACGGAGTTTTCCCACATCCCCGACTGGTTCGAGTGGGAGCGCGCCCAGGTGCGCGCCCAGCTGGAGGCGGGGACCTACCGTTTTGAGGACGAGGTGGACGTGTGCTCCCTGCCCCACGCCTGGCGGTTCCAGCACTTGGGCAAGGCGAAGCTCACCCACGACACGGAAAACGGCTTCGTGGTGCAGGGGGAGTACAACGGCAAGCTCTACCGCGTCCACCGCCCGCCCCTGGGCATGTACGGCGTCCACATCGAGTACGACTACTGCTACCTCCGGCCGGAGGACTGCATCGACATCTCCACCGGCAACGACAGCCTCTACTGCTACCCGGTGAAGCGGAACGTGGTCACCAAGCTCTCCTTCGCCACCGAGGAGCTGTACAAGCTGAAAATGGAGGAGAAAAAGAGGAAAAAAGCGGCAAGAAAGCGGGAAGTCACCGCCTGAAACCGCAGATGAAAGGCGTCCGCCGGAAGGCGGGCGCCTTTTCCAGCCTTCCCCTTGTTTTTCCAGGAAGAATGAGATACAATAGGGAGCGGTATCAATTCTGCCTGATTAAGGAGGCCATGTCATATGAGCACTTGCACCATCCCACAGGGCTACCGCACGCCCCTCACCGGCTACGATCTCCAGCGGGCCATTGAGTTCATCAAGAGCAATTTCCAGGAGAATCTGAAGCTGGCCCTGAATCTCCGCCGGGTCTCCGCGCCCCTCTTTGTGGATCGGAATTCCGGCCTCAACGACAACCTCAACGGCGTGGAGCGGCCCGTCAGCTTCGACATTCCCGCCGTGGCCGGGGCTACCGGCGAGGTGGTCCACTCCCTGGCCAAGTGGAAGCGTCTGGCCCTGAAGCGCTACAACTTCTACCCCGGCAACGGCCTCTACACCGACATGAACGCCATCCGCCGGGACGAGAACCTGGACAACCTCCACTC
>CANRHK010000167.1 GCA_947630395.1 uncultured Oscillospiraceae bacterium | reverse complement strand
AAGGGAAAAGTAGGCTAGGGTGTGGGGCCGGGGAGGCCCCACTTCCCCCGTCCTGGCAGGGACCCTCACCGTGAGGCCGCAGGCCCCACAGACCCCCAATTCAGAAAGGGAAAAAGAAATGAAAATCTTTGGATTAGTACAGGATTCTATTGTCGATGGGCCGGGCTTCCGGTTCTCCTGCTTCGTCCAGGGCTGCCCCCACCACTGCCCAGGCTGCCACAACCCCGGCAGCCACGACCCCGCCGCCGGCCGGGACATGTCTGTGGAGGAGATAGCCAAGCAGCTTTTGAGCAACCCCCTCACCGACGGCCTCACCCTCTCCGGCGGGGAGCCCTTCGCCCAGCCGGAGGATTGTCTCCAACTGGCCAAAACCGCCCACGCGCACCATCTGAACGTCTGGGGCTACTCCGGCTGGACCTTCGAGTACCTGCGGGACCAGGGCACCGACGCCCAGAAGGCCCTGCTCCGGGAGCTGGACGTGTTGGTGGACGGGCCCTTTGTTCTGGCAGAACGGACCCTCACCCTCCCCTGGCGGGGCAGCCGCAACCAGAGAGTCATCGACGTGCCGGCTTCCCTGGCCGCCGGGAAACCGGTCATCCGGCCCGACTGAAGGTTACTATTTCTGCCCCGGTTTTTTCCAGAGGGAAAGGGCTGGGGCTTGTTTTTTCCGGGAATCGTGGTAGAATACCCCTGAAAGGGGGCGGCGGCGGTGAAAAAGCCGGTTATGGCCGCATTTCTCGCGGCGGAGGCGGCGCTGTACGCCGCCTTCCTGGCCCTCGACCTCACCGGCGGCGGGCCCACCGTGGCGGTGAAGTACGGCGGGATACTGCTCTGCGTGGCTTTTGCTCTGGGGGCGGCGGCCCGAGGCGGGGACAGGCTGGTGCCCCTTGCTCTGGCCCTCACCGCCCTCGCGGACTGGTTCCTGCTGGTGCGGGACGACCACTACGCAGTGGGCGTGGCGGTGTTCCTCTGCGTCCAGACGGTGTATCTGCTGCGGCTGCGCCGGGACGGGATCGGCACAGCCTGGCCCCTCCGGGCAGGGATCGCCCTGGCGGCGTGGCTGGGACTGTGGGTCCTACGCATGGCCTCGCCCCTCAATCTGTTGGCGGGGTTCTACTTCTCCCAGCTGCTCTCCAACACCCTGCTGGCCTGGAGAGGCCACGGCCGGCGGGCGCGGTGCTTTGCCACTGGCCTGACCCTGTTCGTGGGCTGTGACGTTTGCGTGGGGCTCTTCAACGCGGGCCTCGCCTCCCCGGCGCTGTACCGCGCCGTGTCCCTGGGGATGTGGTTTTTCTACCTGCCCTCCCAGGTCTTGATTGCCCTCACCGCCCTGCCCGAAAAGGAGGAAGCTCTATGAAAACAAGCAAGCTTTTGTCTCTCCTGCTGGCCCTGGCCGCCGCGCTGATGCTGCTGACCGCCGCTATCGCCGCGCCCATCCTGTGCCGGCCCTTCTACTACGCCCACATCGGCCCCCTCCAACTGGTGGAGCGCACCGGCCTCACGGAGGAGCAGATCAAGACCGCTTTCAATGAGATGCTGGACTACTGCCTGGGAGTTACCGGAGAGTTCTCCACCGGCGTACTGGCCTGGTCGGAGAGCGGCAAGAGCCACTTCACCGACGTGCGGGGGCTCTTCCTGCTGGATCTGCGGGTGCTGGCCGTGTCCGCCGCCGCGCTGGTCGGACTGCTTCTCTACAGCAAATTCTCTAAACGGCGGCCCGCCGATCTGCTGGGCAGGGGCCCTGCTTTCTGGGCGGGGGCGGGCCTGGGAGGCGCGTTTCTGGTCATCGCCGCCCTGGCGGCGCTGGACTTCGACAGGGCCTTCACGGTGTTCCACGCCATCTTTTTTCCCGGGAAAACCAACTGGCTCTTCGACTACCGGGTGGACCAGATCATCAACATCCTGCCTCAGGTGTTCTTTCGGAACTGCGCCATTCTGATTCTGACCATTCTAGTGCTGGGCTGCGCTGGGCTGATCGCCTGGGACCTGGTGGGGAAGAAGCGCCCGCAATAAAAGCGCATATGTCATAAAAGGGGAGGAGCGTCCGCTCCTCCCCTTTTATAGCTCCACCCGCACCGGCGCGTCCAGCTCCAAGCTGTCCGGGGTGACCCGGCAGTCGTAGGCAAACACGCCCACGCCCCTGGCCGCCGCCTCCCGGAGGGCCTGGCCGAAGGCCGGGTGGGTGGCGTCGTTGGGCCGGAAGCGGGTGACGCCTTTCATCTGGACCACAAAGAACACCGCCGCCCGGCGGCCCTCCTCCACCGCCCGGATCAGGCCCCGGAGGTGCTTCACCCCCCGCTCCGTGGGCGCGTCGGGAAAGAGGACCTCCCCGCCGTCCTCCAGGGTGACGCCCTTTACCTCCACCAGGTACACGCCCTTTTCATCCTCCAGCCGGAAGTCGAACCGGGAGTCCCCCCAGGTGAACTCGGGACGGACGCCGGTGAGTCCCGGGAGAAAATTTCCCGCTGCGGCCCACTCGGCAAAAACCTTGTTGGGGGCCTGGGCGTCCATATTGATGAGGAGCGGCCCCTTCTCAACGGCGATGAGGTCGTATTTCGTCTTGCGGGCGGGGTTGGCGCTCCTCTCCAGGTAGACTGTCGCCCCCGGCGTCAGCAGCTCCCGGCAGCGGCCGGTGTTCTTCACATGGCAGATCTCCACCGCCCCGTCCAACTCCACCCGTGCGACAAACCGGTTGGGCCGGGACAGAAACCGCCCTGAGCGGACATTTTCGTACCGCACGGCGCAGGCACCCCCATTCCTCTGTTTCCCCACATCATACCACATCCGGGAGAAAAAAGGAAGCGGGGAATTCCGGTGAAAAGTTGTTGGAAATGTGCGTGGAAAAGTATTGAAATTCCCGGCCCCCTTTGATATAATAACCGTAATTTCGCATACTTGGAGGCTTTGCGCCTCCATGGGGGAAAGAGAGGGACGCCGGAGAACAAAAAAACGGCCTCCCGAAAACACTGAGAAGGAGGAAATCCCGCATGCTTTCCGAGCTCGTCACCACCGTCGTCATGGGTATTGGGACTGTCTTCTTCGGCCTGATCTGCCTTATTTTCCTGTCTATGATCATGGGATCTGTGATCAAATCGATGGGGAAGTCTGCGGACGCGGCACCCGCCGCTTCCGCAGTGAGCGCAGCTCCCGCCCCGAAGGCCAGCGCCAGCGCTATCCCCAACCGCCAGGCCATGATCGCTGCCATCGCCGCCGTCATCGCGGAGGAGGAGGGCACCGACATCACCGGCATCCGTATCCTGTCTGTCAAACAACTATAATTTTGGAGGAGAGAAAAACGCTATGAAAAAGTACAAAGTGAACGTCAACGGCACTGTCTATGAGGTTGCCATTGAAGTGATGGACGGTGCCGCCCCTGTGGCCGCTCCCGCCGCCGCTCCCGCCCCCGTGGCTGCTGCCCCCGCCGGCGGTGAGAAGGTCACCTCCCCCATGCCCGGCACCATTCTGTCTGTCAACGTCTCCAACGGCCAGGCCGTGAAGAAGGGCGACGTGCTCTTCATCCTGGAGGCCATGAAGATGGAGAACGAGATCATGGCCCCCTGCGACGGAACTGTCTCCGGCCTGAGCACCAGCAAGGGCTCCACCGTGGATTCCGGCGCGCTGCTGTGCGTCATCGGCTGAGGCCGCGCACTGGGAGGGTATATACATGAGTGAAGCTATCTTGAATTTTATTCAGGAGACCGGCTTCTACCGCATCGCCACCGGCGACTGGAAGGTCCTGATCATGATGGTCATCTCCTTCGTGCTGCTGTACCTGGCGATTGTGAAGAAGTTCGAGCCCCTGCTGCTGGTCCCCATCGCTTTCGGCATGCTGATCACCAACCTGCCCGGCGCTGAGATGTACCACGAGCTCCTGTTCGCCGGCGGCCACGTCCACTGGGATTGGTTCGGTGGCGCGGAGATCACCAAGGAGGCCCTGGAGGCCCTCCAGGCCCAGGGCGTCTCCGCCGAGGTGGCCAATATGGCCTACGCCGGCACCAGCATCACCACCGGCCTCATCGATGTGCTGTATCTGGGCGTCAAGCTGGGCATCTACCCCTGCCTCATCTTCATGGGCGTGGGCGCCATGACCGACTTTGGCCCCCTGATTGCAAACCCCAAGAGCCTGCTGCTGGGCGCCGCCGCCCAGCTGGGCATCTTCATGACCTTCGTGGGCTGCCGCCTCTCCGGCCTGTATAGCACCGCCGAGGCCTCCTCCATCGGCATCATCGGCGGCGCCGACGGCCCCACGGCCATCTTCGTCACAAGCAAGCTGGCGCCCCAGCTGCTGGGCCCCATCGCCGTGGCGGCCTACAGCTACATGGCCCTGGTGCCCGTCATTCAGCCCCCCATCATGCGAGCCCTCACCACCAAGGCGGAGCGGGAGATCGTCATGCGCCCCCTGCGCCAGGTGAGCCACACCGAGAAGGTTATCTTCCCCATCATGGTCACTGTGTTCGTGGCCCTGCTGGTGCCCTCCGCCGGTCCCCTGATCGCCTGCCTGATGCTGGGCAATCTGTTTAAGGAGTGCGGCGTGGTGGAGCGTCTGACCAAGACCGCCTCCAACGAGCTGATGAACATCGTCACCATCTTCCTGGGCATCTCCGTGGGCGCCACCGCCACCGCCACCACCTTCCTCTCCCCCAGGACCCTGGTCATCATGTGCATGGGCGTCGTGGCTTTCGGCTTCGGCACCGCCGGCGGCGTTGTGCTGGCCAAGTTCATGAACCTGTTCCTGAAGGAGAAGATCAATCCTCTGATCGGCTCCGCCGGCGTCTCCGCCGTGCCCATGGCCGCCCGCGTCTCCCAGGTGGAGGGCCAGAAGGCCAACCCGTCCAACTTCCTGCTGATGCATGCCATGGGCCCCAACGTGGCCGGTGTCATCGGTTCCGCCATCGCCGCCGGCGTCCTCATGGCGCTGTACGGCTGATGCGAACGGAAAGGAGATAAGCAATGGAAAAATTCAACTTCCTGTCTGATAAGCCTCTGCTGATCACGGACACCATTCTCCGTGACGCCCATCAGTCCCAGGCGGCCACCCGCATGACCATCGAGGACATGCTGCCCGCCCTGGAGATCCTGGACTCCATCGGCTACTACTCCCTGGAGTGCTGGGGCGGTGCTACCTTTGACGTGTGCATGCGCTTCCTCAACGAGGACCCCTGGGAACGGCTGCGCACCCTGCGCAAGCACCTGCCCAACACCAAGCTGCAGATGCTGTTCCGCGGCCAGAACATCCTGGGCTACAAGCACTACGCCGACGACGTGGTGGACGCTTTCTGCCGCAAGAGCATTGAGAACGGCATCGACATCATCCGCATTTTCGACGCCCTCAACGACGTCCGCAACCTGGAGCAGGCCATTAAGTCCACCAAGAAATACGGCGGACAGGTGGAGGCCGCCCTCTCCTACACCATCTCCCCCATCCACAACGAGGACTACTTCGTAAAGATGGCCAAGGAGCTGGAGCAGATGGGCGCCGACACCCTGTGCATCAAGGACATGGCCAATCTGCTGCTGCCCAT
>CANRHK010000166.1 GCA_947630395.1 uncultured Oscillospiraceae bacterium | reverse complement strand
CGGGACCGGTCCGGCTACACCTTCGAGCAGCGGGAGGGCTACCAGGCCATGCGCCGGGGCCTCATGTCCCACAAGTACGACATCCTGGTGGTGAAGGACTTCTCCCGCTTCTCCCGGCGGAACAGCCGGGGGCTGGTGGAGCTGGAGGACCTGCGGGACGCAGGGGTCCGCATCATCTCCATCGGGGACAACATCGACTTCCCCAACGATGACGACTGGCTGAAGATCCAGTTCCAGTTTCTGATCAACGAGATGCCCGTCACCGACACCAGCAAGAAAGTGAAATCCGTCATCAAACGCCGCCAGCAGGACGGCAGGTGGATCTGCGCCGCCCCTTACGGCTACATCGTGAATAAGCGGGGCGAGTTCGAGCTGGTGCCAACAGAGGCGGAGATCGTCCGGACGATCTTCCGGCTTTATAACGAGGGCTGGGGCTACAAGCGGATCGCCAACCATCTGACCGACCAGGGCGTCCCTACTCCCCGCATGGAGGAGCGGGAGCGGAAGCTGGCCGCCGGGGAGGACTACCGCCGGGAGGTGAAGCCGGCGTGGAGTATTGTCACCGTCCAGGGCATCCTGGATAACGACTTCTATATCGGCACCCTGCGGCAGGGCAAGTATACCCGGGAAAAAATCAACGGCGGCGAGATCAGGCGGGACATATCCGACCACCTGGTCTTTGAGAACCACCACCAGCCCATCATCGACTACCGCACCTTCGCCGCCACCCGTGCCCTTCGGGAGCAGCGATCCACCGCCAACTACCGGGGCGTGAAGATCCACGACAACGTCTACTCCGGCTTCCTCTTCTGTGGGGACTGCGGCTCTCCCATGTTCGCCATGAGCCGGTCCGACTTGAAGCCGGCCTACACCTGCGGCACCTACCACCGCCGGGGGCGGAAGGGCTGCACCAGCCACCACATCCGGGTGGACAAACTGGACAACCTGATGAAGCGCTACGTCCGAAAGGTGAAGGAGAACTCTGCGGCCATGCTGGACCGCCTCAACGCCGATCTGGAGAAGGAGGCGGAGGATGTAGCGGAGACCGAGCAGAGTGCGGCCAACCTGGAGGCGGTGCTGGAGGATCTCCGGGAGGAGCTGAAGGCCACCAAGCGCCAGCGCATCCGAGACATCATGAAGCACCCGGAGCGGGAGGCGGCCCTGGAGGAAACCTACGACGAACTGGAGGAGGACCTGAATCGCCGCATGGAGGGTTTGGAGCACCAGCTCCGGCTGGCCGCCGACAAGCGGAACACCATCATCAAGGTCAACCGGGCCGCGAAAACAGCCATGGAGGTCTTTGACGACATTCTCTCCAAGGATAAGCTGGATCGGAACGACTTACAGCTCATTATTCAAAAGATCGGCATTTATGAGGACCACCTGGAGATCCTGCTCCAGGCGGATGTGGACAGCCTGCTCCGCTGCGGCTCCCTGCCGGAGGACAGCATCGAATCCCTCATCCAGTCCGCCACGAGGCGGCCGGACAAGGTCTATGGCATCCATGTTGTCAGTGAGGGCGACCCCCTGGAAATCTATACAAGCCGGGACGGGGAGGTCATCTTCAAGAAGTACTCCCTCATCGGCGGGCTGGACGACTTTGCCGCACAGTTCTGCGAGACCCTCTCCAAGAGCTGCGGCGCCATCTCCGCGGTCACGGACCGGGACACGGTCATCGCCGTGGCCGGCGGCGGCAAGCGGGATCTGATGGGCAAGCGTATCAGCCAGCAGTTGGAGCAGATTATGGAGGACCGGAAGATCTACCAATACGCCGGAGACGAGCGAAAGGTCTTCGTCACCGACGCCGGGGACAAGTACTGCGTCAGCGTGGCGGCCCCCATTATCTGCGAGGGGGATGTGCTGGGGCTGGTGCTCTTTGTGGAGGACGGCGACAGCCAACAGGTCACCGGCGAGACCGAATACAAGCTGGCCCAGACCATCGCGGCCTTTTTGGGCAAGCACATGGAGGCCTGAGAGGGTCCCACTGCGAGAGACAGCCCCACGGGCGGGACTGTCTCTTGTATTTTGCCCGGAACCTGTCCGATTTCCCGTTTACATTTTCCCCCTTTTATGATATGCTGGGTATGCTGCTGAAAGGGTCTCCGGCCCCCGGCGGAAATTGAAGTGGAGGAGAATGAATCTATGTCGAAACCTGTTTTGGTGGTCCTGGCTGCCGGCATGGGCAGCCGCTATGGCGGGCTCAAGCAGATGGACAGCGTAGGGGGCCACGGCCAGAGCATCATCGACTACTCTATCTACGACGCCCGCCGGGCGGGCTTTGAGAAGGTCATCTTTGTCATCAAGCACGCCCTGGAGGCGGACTTCAAGGCCCTGGTGGGCGCTCGCATCAGCCGGGGCATAGAGGTGCAGTACGCCTTCCAGGAGCTGGACGACCTGCCGGCGGGCTACGCCGTCCCCGTGGGGCGGAAAAAGCCCTGGGGCACCACCCACGCGGTACTGGCGGCCCGGGATATCATCGATGGCCCCTTCGCGGTCATCAACTCCGACGACTACTACGGCCCCGAGGCCTTCCGGGTCATGTACGACTACCTCTCCACCCACGCCGACCAGCCCGGCCTCTACGACTACGCCATGGTGGGCTACCGCCTGGGCAACACCGTCACCGAGTACGGCAGCGTGGCCAGGGGCGTGTGCGAGGTGGACGGCGGCGGCTGCCTCCGGGAGGTGGTGGAGCGCACCTGCATTGAGAAGGACGGGGACGACGCCCGCTTCTCCACCGACGGCGGCACCACCTGGATCCCCCTGTCCGGCGACACCCCGGTGTCCATGAACTTCTGGGGCTTCCAGAAGAGCTTCCTCAGCGAGGCCCAGACCCGTTTCCCCGGCTTCCTGGACCAGTGCCTCCGGGAGAACCCGGAGAAGGGAGAGTTCTTCCTGCCCCTGGTGGTCAGCGCCCTGCTCTCCGAGGGGAAGGCCAGGGTCCGGGTGCTCCACAGCGCCGACAAGTGGTTCGGCGTCACCTACCAGGCGGACAAGCCCTCCGTGGTCCAGGCCCTCCGGGAGAAGACGGAGCAGGGACTGTATCCGGAAAACCTCTGGGGTGTCTGATCCGCCCCGCCGACAGCATCACAAGGAGAATCCGCCATGATTTTTTACTTTTCCGCCACCGGGAACAGCAAGTATGTGGCTGAGCGGGTGGCCGCCGCCACGGACGACCATCTGGTCTTTCTGCCGGACGCCATCCGCGCCCGCGTCTACCGGTACGATGTGAGCCGGGAGAGCCGCATCGGCTTTGTAACCCCCACCTACTTCTTCGGCCTGCCCAGCATCCTCCACTTCTTCCTGGAGAAGCTGGAGCTGACGGGCTACACCGACCAATACGTCTATCTGGTGCTCACCTGCGGCGCCGCCACCGGCGACGCAGCGGGCCAGCTGGGGAAGCTCCTGAAAGCCAAGGGCGTCACCCTCTCCGCCCAGTTCGGCGTGCCCATGGTGGACAACTATGTGCCCCTGGGCAAGCTGGAGGACCGGGAAGCTATGGAGAAAAAGCTGGAGGAGGCTGAGGAGTACATCGACGAGGCCCGACGGGCCATCCGCGCCAGGGGCATCGGCGACTACAACCGCTGCCAGGGCGCGGCTCCCGGCGCCCGCACCGCCGCCCTCTACCCCCTCTACGCCCATGGCCGCTCCACCAAGCCCTTTGTGGTCACGGACGCCTGCCTGGGCTGCGGCCTCTGCCAGGAGATCTGCCCCTGCGGGGCCATCGCGCTCACCGGGGGGAAGCCGGTCTGGAGCAAGAAGCAGTGCGTCCAGTGCCTGGCCTGCCTCCACCGCTGTCCCGCCGGGGCCATCCGCTGGAAGAAGGCCTCCGAGGCCAACGGCCGCTACTACAACCCCAAGGTAGGCGGCAGCGCCAAGCAGGTGGAGTAGCGCCCACAGCAGATAAAACATAAAAATGACTCCTCCGGGGAGAGGCGGCGGAATGGGCCCGCCTCCCTCCGGGGGAGTTTTCTCTTGCGCTGTTTTTTCCGCTCCCATCAATAATATTGCAAAAACGGCGCAGACTAACACCATTCGCCGGGCGCGGCCCGGCAGCAATGGAGGCGACACAACCATGCAGAAACGATTGGGGCGGCAGACCGTGGCCCTGGAGCAGCCGCCGGTCATTCTCTCCTCCGCCGCCGTGGGCGGCAAGCAGGAGGGCGCGGGGCCCCTGAACGAGTACTTCGACCACCTCAGCGACGACAGCTTCTTCGGCGAGAAGACCTGGGAGAAGGCGGAGAGCGCCATGCAGAAGCTGGCCCTCAGCAAGGCCCTGGAGAAGATCTCCCTCTCTCCGGAGAACCTGGACTATATCCTGGCCGGGGACCTTCTCAACCAGTGCATCGGCACGTCCTTCGGCCTTCGGGACTTCGGCATTCCCTTCTTCGGCCTCTACGGGGCCTGCTCCACCATGGGGGAGTCCCTGGCCCTGGGGGCCATGCTCATTTCCGGCGGCTTCGCCCAGAAGGTGGGGGCCATGACCTCCAGCCACTTCTGCACTGCCGAGCGGCAGTACCGGATGCCCGTGCCCTACGGCAGCCAGCGGACCCCCACCGCCCAGTGGACCGCCACGGCATCCGGATGCGCCATTTTAGGGGCTGAGGGCCAGGGGCCTAAGGTAACGGTGGTCACCTGCGGCAAGATTGTGGACAAGGGCGTCACCGACGCCAACAACATGGGAGCGGCCATGGCCCCGGCGGCCTACGACACCCTCTCCGCCCACTTCACCGCCACCGCCACCGGGCCCCAGGACTACGACCTGGTGCTCACCGGCGACCTGGGGGTGCTGGGGCATCAAATCGTCTCAGACTTCTTCGCCCAGGACGGCGTGGACATGGGGGAGAAGTACCAGGACTGCGGGATGCTGCTCTACGACATCCAGCAGCAGGATATGCACGCTGGCGCCAGCGGCTGCGGCTGCTCGGCGTCGGTGCTCTGCGGCTATCTGCTGCGGGGCTTGACGGAGAAGCGGTGGAACAAGATTCTGTTTGCCCCCACCGGGGCGCTGCTGTCCCCCACCTCCTCCTTCCAGGGGGAGAGCATCCCCTCCATCTGCCACGCCTTGACCATTGAAAATTGCTGACGGGGCACGGCCCCGGGGAGGAAGTATGTATGCAGTATCTGAACGCGTTTCTGTGCGGCGGCGTCCTGTGTGCCATCGGACAGATTTTCATCGACAGGACCAAGCTGACCCCTGCCCGTATTCTGACGGGGTATGTGGTGCTTGGGGTCATCCTGGAAGCCATCGGTGTGTATGCGCCTATCGCCGAATGGGGTGGTGCCGGCGCTACGGTGCCTCTGACGGGCTTTGGCTCTAACCTGGCCAAGGGCGTGGCCAAGGCGGTGGGCGAGAAGGGCTGGCTGGGAGTCATGACCGGCGGGCTCACCGCCACCGCCGGCGGCATCGCGGCGGCGGTGCTGTTCGGCTTTCTGGCCGCCCTGGTGTTCAAGCCGGGGGAGAAGCGGTGAGGAACAGGGGCGGCGTCTGCCGCCCCTGTCCGCTGAAAAAGAGGGCGCAAAAAGATGACCTGTCCCCCTTGACAAATACCCCTGGG
>CANRHK010000165.1 GCA_947630395.1 uncultured Oscillospiraceae bacterium | reverse complement strand
GCACCGTCCGGCCACCGAAGGTCTTGGCGCAGGCAATGGTTTTCACCGGCTCAGCCTCCTTTGCAGCAGGGACACCACGATGTTCACCAGCAGGGAGACCGCCATCAGGATCATGCCCAGGGCGATGCCCAGGGAGAAGTTGCCCCGGTTGGTGTACTGCATGATGGCGGTGGTCATCACGTTGGTCTTCCAGGCGATGGCGCCGCCCACCATGGACACCGCTCCCACCTCCGCGATAGCCCGGGCAAAGGCCAGCAGATAGGTGGAGAAGATGGGGTATACGCACTCGTTGGCCAGCAGCAGAAAGGTCTTTGCCGCCCCCAGCCCCAGCCCCCGGGCGGTCTCTCGCACCGGCGGGGCCACGCCGGAGACAAAGGTCTCCAGGTTCCCCACCACCAGGGGGGTGATAAGCAGCACCTGGGCCAGCACCATGATCTCCACGGTGAAGAGCAGCTTCCACTTTCCGAAGGGGCCCACCCCGGAGAACAGCATGTACAGCAGCAGGCCGCAGACCACAGGGGGCATCCCCATGAGGGTGCGGTTCACCACCACCAGCGCCTGCCGCCCCCGGAAGCGGGCCGAGCCCAGCCACAGGCCTATGGGTACGCCGATGAGCAGGGCGATGAGGGAGCTGGACAGGCTCATTCTGGCGGTCACCCACAGGATATTCTTCAGCTCCCGGTCTCCGCTGAGGATCAGCGCCAGGGCCTTTTGCAGCGACGTCCGCATGCGTTTTCCTCCTTCATACTTTTTCTTGAAAGAAAAAGTATCAAAAAGAACTTTATTCTCGCCACCAACGCGCTAAAATGTCTACATTTTCCACACGGTAACGATGAATTTTCCTGATTGAAAGACAGAATTACAAAAAGCCGGGACAGAGCGGATGCTCTGCCCCGGACTTTTTCCGCTTCTAGTTATTCCATGATACCACCGTTGGCCTGGAAGGTCAAGAAGGTGGCTTTATCCGTCAGGATGTAGGCGTGCATCTCTTCGGCCATCACCAGGCAGGCGCCCATGCCCGCGTTGGCGGAGGTGTACCAGTCAGTGTAATCCGCGAAGCTCTCAGCCTCGGCGGTGATGCCCAGGTCCTCGGGCCACAGGGCCAGCTCCTTGGTGTGGGTGCCGGAGCCGTCACCACGGGAGATGAAGGGATACTTGCCCTCGGCAATGGCCTTGAAGGCGTCCAGCACGCTGTCCATATCCTTCACACCGGCGGGGTCGTCGGAGGGACCGCAGAGGACGAAGTAGTTGTAGAGGAAGCTGAGCCGCTCGGACTCAAAGCCGTCCAGCACGTAGGAGAACCCGTCGGCCACGAACTGCTCCTCCTGGCTCTTGGCGTGGACCAGGATCAGGTCGGCGTTGCCGTACTTGGCGGCGGCGATGGCCTTGCCGGTACCGGCGGACTGGACCTCCACAGTGTAGCCGTACTCCTGCTCGAACACAGGCAGGATCGCGCCCAGCAGGCCGGAGTCATTCACAGATGTGGTGGTGGACAGGCGGATGGTCTTGGTGTCGTCGGTGGCGGCGGCGATTTCACCCTCATACCGGGGAGCGCCGTCCAACAGATAGAACAGACTGTCGCCGTACTCCTCCTGGCCGTACTTCACCGCCATATCCAGGCCCTCGGAGAGCATCCACTGGATCAGGGCCTCGGCCCCGGCGGTGTTGACCGCCACGTCGGAGACCGCGTTGCCGTCCTCGTCGGTGAAGGGGGCGTCCGGGTTCACGGCCAGCAGGGTGTAGGTGTTAATCATGCTGTCGTCCTGCTCCTTGAGGATCACGGTGTCCACAGCGGGCTTCTGTTCGTCCGTGGGATTCTGGGCGTCTCCGCCGTTGTTCCCGGCGTTATTGCCGCTGTCAGACGTCTGGGAGTTGTTGCCGCCGTTGTTGGTACCAGCATTGGCGCCACTGTTGCCGCTGCCGCAGCCGGCCAGCAGGCACAGCATCAGGCTGGCGGCCAGGACCCACGCAAATACCTTCTTCATATGTTTCCGTTCCTCCATTTTGAAAAATATAAAACAAGCCCCACCCAAAGCACAGCCAGAGGGGAAATGCTCCCCCGGCCCTTCCTTGGAAAGAGGCTCGTCCACCGCTTTCGTTCGTGTGCAGTTTTGCGTGGCGCTCATTTCCTCCTTATCGCCGCGCCGCGATTCCGGTCCTGTCCGGCCCTGCGGGGCGGAATTGACGCCGATTTCTATTGCGTTTTTCATCCGGCAGGGTTATAATGAAAACAACAAATCTACCGGGAGATGACGCAGATGAATTTATACACATCTCACAAGGGATGCCCGCCGGACGGCGGCGCCGGTTCCCCACCAGTTTTGTCCATTATACTCCCCGCCGCTGTGAATTGCAAGTCCATTCTATCTAACAGGAAGTGATTTTGCCGTGCTCACTGTCAAAACGCCGGAGGAGGCGCGTACTCTCATCCGGGAGGCCTTCCCGCCCTGTCCCCGATCCGAAGCCGTGGGGCTGGAGGCCGCCTTGGGCCGGGTCCTCTTTTCCCCGGTGACCGCCTCGGAATACGTACCCGGGTTTGACCGCTCCACCGTGGATGGCTACGCAGTCCACTCCGCCGACACCTTCGGCTGCTCCGACGCCATTCCCGCCATTCTGACGATCCAGGGCGAGATCGCCATGGGGGAGGGGGCAGGCGCGGCCCTGGCGCCCGGCTGCTGCGCGGCGGTGCCCACCGGCGGTGCCATCCCGGCGGGGGCCGACGCGGCGGTGATGATCGAGTACACCGAGGACTATGGCGACGGCACTGTCGGCATCTGCAAGAGCGCCGCGCCGGGGGCCAACCTGATCTTCAAAGGGGACGATGTGCGCCCCGGCCAGACGGTGCTCCCCGCCGGGCGGCGGCTGACGGCCCAGGACATCGGCGCCCTGGCGGCCATGGGCGTCAGCGAGGTGCCCGTCTGCGCCCGGCCCGTGGTGGGCATTCTTTCCACCGGCGACGAGCTGGTGCCTGTGGAGGCCATCCCCGGCGAGGGCCAGGTCCGGGACGTGAACTCCGCCATGCTGCGGGCGCTGGTGGAGAGCGCAGGGGCGCGGACCGTCTGCTACGGCATCCTCCGGGACGAGGAGGACCTGCTGCGGCGGGCGCTGGACCGGGCACTGGAGGAGTGCGATGTAGTACTCATCTCCGGCGGCAGCTCGGTGGGCATGAAGGACGCCACCTGCCGGGTGCTGGCGTCCCGGGGCAAAATACTTTTCCACGGCATCGCCATGAAGCCCGGCAAACCCACGATCCTAGGTTCTGCCGGCGGCAAGCCGGTGTTTGGCCTGCCCGGCCACCCGGTGGCGGCTTTCTTCGTGTCCCAGCTGTTTGTCCGGCCCCTGCTGGACCGGCTCCAGGGCTGTGAGCCCCGGTCATACGCCGTGCCCGCCGTCCTCACCGAGGCGGTCAGCGCCAACCACGGCCGGGCCCAGTACATGGGTGTGTTCCTTTCCCGGCGGGACGGCGTCCGGTACGCCAGCCCCATCCGCGGCAAGTCCGGCCTCATCACCACCCTGGCCGGGGCCGACGGCTACTTCTGCATCCCCCGGGACTGCGAAGGCATGGCCGCCGGGACTACCATAGACGTATGCCTTTATTCCGCCGACTAGTCCGGCGTAAGTTCGTGAAGGAGTGATACTATGCCATTTGAGTATCTGACCAATGTTCCCTTGGACCAGGCCCGGAGGGAATACCGGGAATTTCTTCGCGCCCGAGGCTTCCGGGCGGACGCGGAGACCGTCCCCGTCCCGGACGCCTGCTCCCGGATCACCGCGGGGTCGGTCTACGCCCACATCTGCGCCCCCCACTACCCCGCCAGCGCCATGGATGGCATCGCCCTGGACGCCAAGGTCACTTTCGGCGCCAGCGAGACCACCCCGGTCACCCTCCGGCCAGAGGACTTCACCGTGGTGGACACCGGCGACCCCGTCCCGGACGGGTGCGACGCGGTGGTGATGATCGAGGACGTGATCCGGCAGGAGGACGGCACTGTCCGCCTATATGCACCCGCCGCCCCCTGGCAGCACATCCGCCAGATCGGCGAGGATATCTGCGCTGGAGAGATGATCCTGGCCTCCCACACCGCCATTTCCCCCTCCGCCATCGGGGCCATGCTGGCCGCCGGGGTGCTGGAGGTGTCCGTGCTGCGCCGCCCGGTGGTGGGTATTATCCCCACCGGGGATGAGATCGTCCCCCCCACCGCCGACCCCAGGCCCGGTGATATCGTGGAGTTCAACTCTTCCATCTTCTCCGCCATGCTGGAGCAGTGGGGGGCCGTACCCAGAACCTTCCCCATCGTGCCGGACCGGAAGGAGGCCATCCGGGCGGCGGTGTCCGGTGCGCTGGAGGAGTGCGACATTGTGCTGCTGAACGCCGGGTCCTCCGCCGGGCGGGAGGACTACTCGGTCTCCGTGATCCAGGAGCTGGGAGAGGTGCTGTATCACGGCATCGCCATGAAGCCCGGCAAGCCCGCCATCCTGGGCTGCCGGGGGGAGAAGCCCATCCTGGGCGTGCCCGGCTACCCGGTGTCCGGTATCCTGGTGCTCACCGAGCTATTGCGGCCTCTCATCGACGACTGGTTCCACGCCGCTCCCGCCCCCGGCCAGTACCGGGAGGCCACTCTGGCCCGGGCGGTGGTGTCCGGTCTCAAGTATCAGGAGTTCGTCCGGGTGCGGCTGGGCCAGGTGGGCGGCAAGCTGATGGCCTCCCCCCTGGGCCGGGGCAGCGGCGTGGTGTCCTCCTTCATGAAGGCCGACGGCATCCTGGAGATCCCCCAGGGCACGGAGGGCTATCCCGCCGGCAGCGCCGTCCGGGTGCGGCTGCTGCGTCCGGCGGAGGAGCTGGACCACACCCTGGTGGCCATCGGCAGCCACGACCCCCTGCTGGACGAGGCGGCGGACCTGCTCCACCTGGCGGACCCCTCCCTGTTCATGAGCTCCACCCACGTGGGCTCCATGGGAGGCATCATGGCGGTGCGCCGGGGGGAGACCCACATTGCGGGGGTCCACCTGCTGGACGAGCACGACGGCAGCTACAACACCGCGTTCATCAAAAAATACTTTCCCCAGGGCGGCGTCCGCCTGGTGGAGTGCGTGGGCCGGACCCAGGGCCTGATGCTCCCCGCCGGGAACCCGGGCAACATCTGCTCACTAAGAGACCTGGCCCGGCCCGGCCTGCGGTATGTGAACCGCCAGAAGGGTTCGGGCACCCGAATCCTCATCGACTACCTGTGCAAAAAGGAGGGCATCGACCCCTCCAGAATCTACGGCTACGACCGGGAGGAGTTCACCCACACCTCCGTGGCGGCCCAGATCGCCTCCGGCACCGCCGACGCGGGCATGGGCATCTACTCGGCGGCTCAACTCTATGGGCTGGACTTCCTGCCCATCTGCATGGAGCAGTACGATCTGCTGATCCCCGACGCGGCCTTCGACACGCCCATGGTCCAGCGGCTGCTGGAGGTGCTGCGGGGGGATGACTTCCGGGCCCGGCTGGAGGCCCTGGGGGGCTACCGGCTGGAGCATCCGGGGACGGTTCGGCAGCGCTTTTGAGAGACGGCAGGCGGGAAACTGTCCGGCGCGGAAGGAGGGGAACCGATGAAAGATACACTGGGGCGGGAGATCACCTATCTGCGCATCTCCCTCACCGACCTGTGCAATCTGCGGTGCGTCTACTGCATGCCGCCGGAG
>CANRHK010000164.1 GCA_947630395.1 uncultured Oscillospiraceae bacterium | reverse complement strand
GGTCCACCACCACCACATCGGGCCGGAGGCCCTCCTCCAGCAGCCGCGCGGCGGCGTAGGAGGCGTCGCCGCACCAGAACTCGGCGCTGCCGACGCCGTTGCGGCGGGCGTTCTCCTCCGCGTCGGCCACGGCCTGGGGGACTATCTCCACGCCCACCACTCTCTTGGCCTTCCGGGCCATCACCAGGGAGATGGTCCCGATGCCGCAGTAGAGATCCAGTACCGTCTCCTTCCCTGTGAGCCCCGCCAGGTCCAGAACCCGGCCATAGAGCACCTGGCACTGCTCCCGGTTCACCTGATAGAAGGAGTGGGGGGATATCCGGAACGTCAGGCCGCACAGCTGGTCCTCCAGCCAGCCCCGCCCCCAGAGAGTGCGGAGGCCGGCCCCCAGCACCACATTGGTCCGGGCGCCGTTGTAGTTGACGACCACGCCGGTCAAACGGGGAACAGCGGCCCGAAGGCCATCCACCAGCTCCTCCTCCCAGGGGACAGCCTGTCCCGGCACGGCGTTGACCACCAGGCAGCACAGAATGCCGCTCCCGGCAAAGCGCAGAAACAGATGCCGCACCAGTCCGGTGCGGCGCGTCTCGTCGTAGGCGCTGACGCCCCGGCGGCCCATCCACTCCCGGAGGGCCTCCGCCAAGGCTCCCGCCTCCCTGGGCTGGAGCAGGCAGTCGGCCACGTCCACCACCCGGTGGGTGCGCTCCTGGTAGAAGCCCACCCTGGGCCCCGGGGCCACGGGAAACTGGACCTTGTTGCGGTATCGCTCCGTGTCCGCGGCGCCGTGGATGACCTCCACGGGGGTGTCCGCGCCGCCCACCCGCTTCAGGGCATCCCGGACCCGCAGCCGCTTGGCCTCCAGCTCCTCGGCGTAGTCCATGTGCCGGAACTGGCAGCCGCCGCACTGGCGGTAGCAGGGGCAGTCCGGCCCCCGCCGGGCGGCGGAGGGTGCCGGCACCTCCTCCACCCGGGCGAAAGCCACATTTTTCTGCACCTTGAGGACACGGATGACACACCGCTCCCCCCGCACTGCGCCGTGGACGAACACGGCCCGGCCGTCGATCCGGGCTACCCCCAGGCCCTCGGAGGTGTAGCCCTCAATGGTCACGGTATGCAGTTGATTTTTCGCTAGCTCCGCCATGGGGTCTCCTTACTTCTCGAACCGGTCGATGAGCTGCTTGAGCTGGTCGGCGAAGTTCGCCAGATCCTTGTTGGCCCGGCCTTTGCTGCGGGCGATGACCTCCTGGAGCAGCTTGCCCACCGCCACCAGGCGCTGATAGGCGCTGGAGACCTTGGCGCCGCCGAAGACAACCTTCTTCCGCTCGGGCAGATAGCCGGTCTCCAGCTTCCTGCCGGCGGTCAGGTCGTAGACCTCCGTATATTGAGGCGCGTGGGCCTTATAGCCCAGCTTCACCAGAGTATCCGCGAAGTAGGGCGCCACCTCCCGGTCCCCGTGGACCACAAAGAACTCGGCGGAGGCCGGGAAGTGCCTGGCCCAGTCAATCAGATGGTCCCGGTCCGCGTGGCTGGAGAGGCCCTGGAAGTTCTCAATCTCCGCCCGGACCGCCACGTCCTCTCCAAAGAGCTTTACGCTCTTGGCACCCTCCAGCAGGTTCCGGCCCAAGGTGCCCGGGGACTGGAAGCCCACAAACACGATGGTACACTCCGGCCGCCAGAGGTTGTACTTCAGGTGGTGGCGGATACGCCCCGCGTCGCACATGCCGGAGGCGGAGATGATGACCTTGGGGGTCCTGTCCGCGTTCAGGAGCTTGGACTCCTCCACCGACTCCGTCAGCCGCAGGCCCGGGAAGGAGAACATGGCCGCGCCGCTCTTGACCAGGTCCATGGCCTCCTCGTCCAGGTAGCCGCGGAGGTCCCCCGCGAAGATGCCGGTGGCCTTCCCCGCCAGGGGGGAGTCGATGTACACCGGGAAGTCGGGGATGGACTTCACCAGACCCTCCATTTTGATGCGGTGGATGAAGTACAGGATTTCCTGGGTGCGGCCCACGGCGAAAGCGGGGATGACCACATTGCCGCCCCGGCCCAGGGTCCTGTCAATCAGCTTGGCCAGCTCGGAGGTGTAGCTCCAGACCTCGGTGTGGTTCCGATCGCCGTAGGTGGACTCCATCACCACGTAGTCCGCCCTGTCCAGGGGGATGGGGTCCCGGATGATGGGCTGGTTGATGTTGCCGATGTCGCCGGAGAAGACAATGGTCTTCTCCACTCCGTCCTCGCGGAGGTCCACGGTGATGCTGGCCGACCCCAGCAGGTGGCCCGCGTCGGTGAAGGTGGCCGTCACGCCGTCGCAGAGCCGGACCGTCTGGTTGTACTCGCAGGTGTGGATATACTCCAGCGTCCGCTGGGCATCCTCCACCGTGTAGATGGGCTCCACCAGGGGGCGGCCCGCCCGCTGGTTTTTGCGGTTTTCGTACTGGGCGTCGGACTCCTGGATGTGGGCGCTGTCCGCCAGCATGATCTCCAGCAGGTCCGCCGTCAGACGGGTGGTCCAGATCTGACCGGCAAAGCCCTGCTTCACCAGCATGGGCACCCGGCCGCTGTGGTCGATGTGGGCGTGGGTGATGAGGACGTAGTCGATGGTATTGGGGGCGAAGGGCAGCTCACGGTTGTCGATCTCGTCGCGGCCCTGCTGGAGGCCGCAGTCCACCAGAATCTTTTTCCCGTTGACTTCCAGGCAGTGGCAGCTGCCGGTGACGCACTGGTCCGCGCCGAAAAAGGACAATTTCATACGGAACGCCTCCTTATCTTAGTCATCTGTTTGTATTGTAACACAACTGTTTAAAATTGACAACCGGAATATGGAGAGCGACCCGCCCCCTTGGGGAGCCTGGGAGGGCGTTGGAGGCGTATAAGCTATACCGGGTAAAGGGCCGCGTAGACAGGGAATGGATCCGCGGTATTACTGCCCGGTCTTGGATATGATCTTGATTTTATGGAAGATTTATAGAAAGAAACAGGGCAGGGATGGGGCGGAGCCCCAGCAGCAAAAAACCAGCGCGGCAATCGCCGCGCTGGTTTTCAGCTATCGGAAACTACTGGGGGCACAAGGAAGAGGGAAGAGGCTACACCCCATCGCCCGGGGCGGCGCTCCCGCCGTCCCCGGCAAAGAGATCCGCCTGATCGGGAACGTACTCCAACGGCGGTTCCTCCGGCGGCTCGGGATCGGGGACCACCTTCTCGGCGAACTCCTGGTAGGCATGCAGGCCGGCGCCGGCGGGAATCAGCTTGCCGATGATGACATTCTCCTTCAGACCCACCAAGTGGTCCACCTTGCCCTTGATGGCGGCCTCGGTGAGGACCTTGGTGGTCTCCTGGAAGGAGGCGGCGGAGAGGAAGGAGTCCGTGGCCAGGGAGGCCTTGGTGATGCCCATGAGCAGCTGGGTGGCCTCGGCGGGACGCAGGGGCTCGCCGTCCTCCCGGACCTCGCCGGCGGCGGTGCGGGCCTTGATCTTGTCGTTGGCGTCGGCCAGCTCCAGAACGTCCACCATGGCGCCGGAGAGCAGGTCGGTGTCGCCGGCGTCCTCAACGCGGCACTTGCGCATCATCTGGCGGACAATGACCTCAATGTGCTTGTCGTTGATATCCACGCCCTGCTGGCGGTACACCCGCAGAACCTCCTGGATAAGGTAGTTGTGAACCGCCTCGGGGCCCCGGGTGCGCAGCACGTCGTGGGGGTTCAGGGCGCCGTCGTTGAGGGCCGTGCCCTTCTCGATGATGTCGCCGTCCATGACCCGGAGGCCGGTGTGCGGCAGAGAGTACATCTTGGTGTTGCCGTCGTCGGCCACCACGTGGATGTTCAGCATGGAGCCCTTGTTGCTCTCCTCGAACCGGACGCGGCCGGCAATCTCGGACAGGGTGGCCATCTTCTTGGGCTTGCGGGCCTCGAACAGCTCCTCCACGCGGGGAAGACCCTGGGTGATGTCGCCGCCGGCCACGCCGCCGGTGTGGAAGGTACGCATGGTCAGCTGGGTGCCCGGCTCACCGATGGACTGGGCGGCAATGATGCCGACGGCCTCGCCGGTGCCCACGGGGCGGCCGGCGGCCAGGTTCATTCCGTAGCAGCGGGCGCAGACGCCGCTCTTGGCCCGGCAGGTCAGCACCGTGCGGATCTCCACCCGCTGGATGCCGTGGGCCTCCAGGACCTGGGCGTCCTCCTCGGAGAGCATCCGATCCTTGGAGAAGAGGACCTCGCCGGTTTCGGGGTCGGTGATGTCCCGCACCGGGAACCGGCCCCGGATGCGCTCGGAGAACTTCTCAATGACCTGGCCGTTCTCCTGGATCTCCTCCACCCAGATGCCGTTGTCCACGCCGCAGTCGTCCTCCCGGATGATGACCTCCTGGCTGACGTCCACCAGACGGCGGGTCAGGTAGCCGGAGTCGGCGGTCCGCAGGGCCGTGTCGGCCATGCCCTTCCGGGCGCCGCGGGAGGAGATGAAGTACTCCAGCACGCCCAGGCCCTCGCGGAAGTTGGACTTGATGGGGATCTCGATGGTGCGGCCGGCGGTGTTGGCGATCAGGCCCTTCATACCGCCCAGCTGGCGGATCTGCTTCATGGAGCCGCGGGCGCCGGAGTCCGCCATCATGAAGATGGGGTTCAGGGGATCTAGGCTCTTCTGGAGGGCGTCGGTGACCTCGTCGGTGGTCTTCTCCCACTGGTTGACCACGGCCTTGTAGCGCTCCTCGTTGGTCATGAAGCCCATCTTGTACTCGTCCTCAATCTCCACCACGCGCCGCTCCGTGTCGCGGATCAGCTCGTACTTCTTGGCGGGGATGGACATGTCGTAGATGGAGATGGTCAGGGAGCCGCGGGTGGAGTACTTGTAGCCCGTGGACTTGATGTTGTCCAGCACCTCGGCGGCGGTGGTGAAGCCGTGGGTGCGGATGGTCCTGTCCACGATGCTGCCCAGTTGCTTCTTGCCGCAGGTCATGTTGATCTCGTAGTCGCACACGCGGTCCGGGTCGCTGCGGTCCACAAAGCCAAGATCCTGGGGGATGTTCTGGTTGAAAATGATCCGGCCGGCGGTGACGTCCACGATCTTCCGGTACTTGACGCCCTGATAGGTCACCTCGCGGCGGACCCGGATGGGGGCGTGGATACCAATGATGTGGTCGTTGTAGGCCAGCATGACTTCGTCCTCGCTGACGAACACCTTCCCGGAGCCGTCCTCCTTGTCGTTGACGTAGGTCAGGTAGTAGGAGCCCAGCACCATGTCCTGGGTGGGGACGGTGACGGGGCCGCCGTCCTGGGGACGCAGCAGGTTGTTGGCGGAGAGCATCAGGATGCGGGCCTCGGCCTGGGCCTCGGCGCTGAGGGGCACGTGGACGGCCATCTGGTCGCCGTCGAAGTCGGCGTTGAAGGCGGTGCAGGTCAGGGGGTGGAGCTTGATGGCGCGGCCCTCCACCAGCACCGGCTCAAAGGCCTGGATGCCCAGGCGGTGCAGGGTGGGCGCGCGGTTGAGCATGACGGGGTGGTCCTTGATGACCACGTCCAGGGCGTCCCATACCTCGGCCACGCCCTTGTTCACCATCTTCTTGGCGGATTTGATGTTGTTGGCGGCGCCGTCCTCCACCAGCTTCTTCATGATGAAGGGGCTGAACAGCTCCAGGGCCATCTCCTTGGGCAGGCCGCACTGGTAGATCTTCAGCTCGGGGCCCACCACGATGACGGACCGGCCGGAGTAGTCCACGCGCTTGCCCAGCAGGTTCTGGCGGAAGCGGCCCTGCTT
>CANRHK010000163.1 GCA_947630395.1 uncultured Oscillospiraceae bacterium | reverse complement strand
ATGTCCGACTCCAACGGCTACATCTACGACAAGAACGGCATCGATCTGGACTGCGTCAAGCAGCTCAAGGAGGTGGAGCGGAAGCGGATCCGCTGCTACGCCGACACCCACCCGGAGGCGGAGTACCACGAGGGCTGCAAGGGCATCTGGAGCATTCCCTGCGACATCGCCCTGCCCTGCGCCACCCAGAACGAGCTGGATCTGGCCGGTGCAAAGGCGCTTATCAAGAACGGCTGCTTCGCCGTGGCCGAGGGCGCCAACATGCCCTGCACCCCCGAGGCCGTGGAGGCGCTCCAGGCCGCGAACATCCTCTTCGCCCCCGCCAAGGCGGCCAACGCCGGCGGCGTGGCTACCTCCGCCCTGGAAATGAGCCAGAACTCCATGCGCTTCTACTGGAGCTTTGACGAGGTGGACGACCACTTGAAGCGGATTATGACCGACCTGTACGCCAACGCGTCCGCCGCCGCCGCCCAGTACGGCGTCCCCGGCAACCTGGTCGATGGCGCTAATATCGCCGGATTCCTTAAAGTCGCGGATTCCATGCTGGCCTACGGCCTGGTGTAAGGGGGCGGCGGGATGAACGAGTATGCTGCCCGCGTATCCGAGGCCCTGGCGGCCCGGTACGCCCATGAGCCGGAATACCTCCAGTCTGTCCAGGAGTGGCTCGCCATGATCTCCCCGGCGCTGGACGGCGATCCCCGGTATGAGAAGCTGGACCTCCTCACCCGGATGGTGGAGCCGGAGCGGATGTTTACTTTCCTGGTGCCCTGGGTGGACGACAAGGGCGTGGCCCACACCCAGCACGGCTACCGGGTCCAGTTTAACAGCGCCATCGGGCCCTACAAGGGGGGACTGCGGTTCCACCCCTCCGTGAACCCCTCGGTGGTGAAGTTTTTGGGCTTCGAGCAGACCTACAAGAACGCCCTCACCGGCCTGCCTATCGGCGGGGCCGCCGGCGGCGCGGACTTCGACCCCAGAGGCAAGTCCAGCCGGGAGGTCATGCGCTTCTGCCAGAGCTTTATGCAGGCCCTCTATCGCTACATCGGTTCGGACACCGACGTGCCCGCCGGGGACATCGGCGTGGGATCCCGGGAGATCGGCTACCTCTACGGCATGTACAAGCGCCTGACCAGCCGGGCGGAGAGCAGCGCCCTCACCGGCAAGGGGCTGACCTACGGCGGCAGTTTGATCCGCCAGGAGGCCGCCGGCTTCGGCACCGTCTATTTTCTGGCCCGGATGCTGGAGCACCAGGGGGAAACCTTGGAGGGCAAGCGGATCGCCGTATCCGGCTTCGGCAATATGGCCTGGGGCGTCTGCCGCAAGGCCGCCGAGCTGGGCGGAAAAGTCGTCACCCTCTCCGGGCCGGACGGCTATGTGTATGACCCGGACGGCGTCACCACTCAGGAGAAGTTCGACTTTATGCTGGCCATGCGCTCGGCGGGACACGACAAGGTGGAGGAGTACGCCGACCGCTTCGGCGTGGAGTTCTACGCGGGGAAGAAGCCCTGGTGGGTGCCCGTGGACATCGCCATCCCCTGCGCCAAGGAGAACGAGATCGGCGTGGAGGACGCAGTGCTGCTGATTGCCAACGGCGTCAAATACTACGTGGAGGCGGCCAACATGCCCGCCACCAGCGAGGCCATGAAGCTGCTACGGCTCAGCCCCCGGATCCTCACCGCCGGGGCCAAGGCCTCCGGGTCCGGCGGAGTGGCCGTGTCCGCCCTGGAGATGGTGCAGAACAGCCTCCGCTACTCCTGGACCCGCCAGGAGGTGGATTGGCGGCTGCGGGGCATTATGTCCTCTATCTATGACGCCTCCGCCGCCGCTGCCGAGCAGTACGGGTTGGGCTACGATCTCATTGCCGGGAACGATATCGCCTCCTTTAAGAAGATCTCTGAGGCTATGATGGCCCAGGGCCTGTAAGGACGGGGACTTTGTAACCCTTTCCTCCGGCGGTTGTAACTTTTTGACAGCGGTTTGTTACGAAATTGCGGTGGATTTTTCCGGGCGCCCCGGCGTATACTGGGGGCGTGCCCGGAGGGGGATCCACCGCCGGGCGCACGGACGTCACCCCTGCCTTTTGCGGAAAAGGGTATAAGGATATATTAAGGAGGACTGAACATGCGCGCGATGAAAAAAAGAATGGCGGCCCTGCTGGCCGCGCTGGTGTTGGCGCTGGGCCTGACGGCCTGCGGCGGCGGAGGGAATGACAGCGGCGGGAAGGGCGGCGAGGCCCCCGCGGCGGGCACGGATTTGACCACCTTCTACGACGCCATCCTGGCCGCACAGCCGGAGGGAGCGGAGAAGCCGGTGCTCTTCGAGGAGTCCAATCCGGACCTCATTGAGAACTACTACCCCGGACTGCTGGACATTGAGCTAAGCCAGCAAAAGTTCTACATGCCCCCGGTGGTGACCGCCCCCTGCGAGATCGTGCTGGTGGAGGTCAAAAACGAGCCGGACGTGGAGAAGGTGAGGGAGATCTTCCAGAACCGCATCGATCTGGGCTCCGACAACAGCGCCTACCCCGACTCCGCCGAGGTGTGGAAGGCCAACGCCCAGGTGCAGTCCGCCGGGAACTTCGTCTGCATGGCGGTGCTGCCCGACGGCAACGTTATCCCCGACAATGTCTTCGCTGCTTTTTCTTGAAAGAAAAAGCAGGCAAAAAGAACTTTACTCTCGCTCCCGCACCTCTGATATTCCGACCCCGCCGCACGGTGACGAAAACGGGCACGTGTCGAAAACTGTCAGTATAATAGAACACGAAAAATACGGACCGCTGTCAAAACGGTCCGTATTTTTTGCTTTTATTGGATGGTTTTGCCGGAGTCGTTCAGGATGAACGTGCCCTCGTAGGTGGCGTCACAGGCGGCGGCAATGGCGGTGAGGTCCTTCTCTGAGAGATTGTCTTTCTTCAATTTCTGTCCCAGGCTCTGGGGCGTTATCGGCGGGTCCAGACGCTTCGCCAGCTCTGTCAGGTTATATCCCCGGGCGGCCATCAGCATCCGGACTTTTACGGCCATGCTCATTTCCTATCACCCCCCACGAAAGCATTATATTACAAAAAGAAAGAAATGAAAAGGAAAAATCAGCTTTTTACTTTAGTTGTGTATTGACAACAAAGACAAAACGAGCTACAATGAAGATGCTTTTATACAACTTGAAAGTATTTAACTTCAAAAAGAAATATGAGGGGGATTTACCATGCTGGAAGAACTGAACAAAGCCGTGAAGCGGGCCGGCTTGCGGAACGTGGGGCGGTTCCTGCTGGGCGAGGGACCGTCGGACATTGAGGCAAATGCTGAGCCGCCGGGAGAGTGGGTGCTGGCCAACAGGCTCAGCGACGTGGAGCTGACGATGGAGAAGCTGGGGGTTGGAGACAACTCGATGCTGACCCGGGAGATTGAAGCCGCCGTGGAGGCGGGGGCCCAGTTGGGCTTCCTGGCCGGAATGCGGGCTGGGGCCAGGCTGGCGGTGGATATGAACGACGCCGGGGATACGGTGATCTAGGCGCAAAAATACGGGCCGTTTCGACAACGGTCCGTATTTTTTGCGGTATATTATACGATTTGTTACAGGATTGCGTCCAGAACAGGCTTCAGCCAGTCGCCCTCGAAGTCCTCGATGCGGCCCTCGTCGGCCAGGGCGGCCAGCTGGGGGTCGATGGGCATGCGGGCCAGCAGGGGGAGACCGTGGGCCTCGGCGGCAGCCTGGGTGCGGCTCTCGCCAAAGAGGGGGATCTTCTTGCCGCAGTCGGGGCAGAGAAGATAGCTCATGTTCTCTACCACGCCCACGATGGGCACATTCATCATCTCCGCCATCTTCACGGCTTTCTCTACCACCATGCTCACCAGCTCCTGGGGGGAGGCCACGATGATGACGCCGTCTAGGGGCAGGGACTGGAACACGCTGAGGGCTACGTCGCCGGTGCCCGGGGGCATATCCACAAAGAGACAGTCCACGTCCCAGATCACATCGGTCCAGAACTGGGTCACTACGCCGCCGATGACCGGGCCCCGCCAGAGGACCGGGTCCGTCTCATCGTCCAGCAGCAGGTTGACGCTCATGAGCTGGATGCCGCCCTCGGTGACGGCGGGGAGGATGCCGTGGTCGTCCCCCATGGCCCGGGTGTGGACGCCAAAAGCCTTGGGGATGGAGGGGCCGGTGATGTCGGCGTCCAGGACGCCCACGTCCAGGGCGCGGCGGCGGGCCAGCACCGCCAGCTGGCTGGTGACCATGGACTTGCCTACGCCGCCCTTGCCGGACACCACGCCGTAGACCTTGCCCACCCGGGCGGCGGCGTTGTGGGGTTTTAAGAAGGACTGGGGCTCGGCGCGGTCTCCGCAGTTGGCGGAGCAGGTGCTGCAATCATGGGTGCATTCTTCAGACATAGTGTGGCATCTCCTGTTTTATTATAATAATTGTATGCTGGGACTTAACGGTGGGACTTGTGTTCCGCCCAGTAGGAGCGAAGCTTTTCCAGGGCGTCGTTGTGACGGGTGGAGCGGAGGGTGGGGAAGGAGTTCACCAGGCGGCGGTCAAAGAAGTCCAGCCGGCGATAGACGCTTTGCAGGCGCTGCTGGGCCTCGTCCTTTGCGGCCTCCAGGCGCTGGGCCAGCTCCTCGCCGGCACCGGTGAGGGGTTCCAGCTTCTTTTGGAGGGTCTCCCCAGCCTCGGCCAGGGGCTCCAGCTTCTTTTGCAGGGCTTCGGCGGCCTCGGTGCGGCGCTCCTCCACACGCTCCACGGCGGCGGTGACCGCCTCCTCCAGACGCTGGCGGCGGGCGGCCTCGGCGGCGCGGTGCTCCTCCCGGAGAGCATCCAGCTTCTCCTCCAGCTCCGCCTGGAGAGCGTGGAGCTTCCGAATGCTGGCGCTGACGCGGATAGCGGACCGGACAGAGACGGCGATGTCCGCCAGGTAGACGGCCAGGAGGACGGCGGTGAGGGGCGGGCCGAAGGGGCCGGAGAGGACGTCCCCCACCAGATCCGACAGGGGCGGGTGGGCCACATGGCAGAGAAATACGCAGGCCAGGCCGAAAAGGGTGCTGTTTAAGAGGCAGACGCGGCCGTTGAGGTTGAAGCGGTGCTTGGAGTAGTCCCACCAGCGCATGTGGAACAGCTTCTCCATGACGAAGCTGGTGACGTACTCCACCGCGGAGGTCAGGAGGGCGCCTAAGAGGAAGGTGAAGAGGGGATTTTTACAACCGCCGTGGAGAGCCCAGAGGACCAGCAGGGCCCCGTGGCCGTAAATGGGGCAGAGGGGGCCGTTGAGAAAGCCCCGCTTCTCGCAAAGTTTACGCTGTCCCAGGGAGCAGTAGACCATCTCCCCGCACCAGCCGATGAAGCTGTAGAGCAGGAGCAGCAGGAAGCCGTAGGAAAATTGGGACAGAACCGCGGGCATAGGCGCTCACCTCGGAATAAAAGCTGATGGCTCTTATTATAGCGCCGGGGAAGCGGGTTTGTAAAGATGTGTTTTCCGGAGAGAGAAAATCGGGTTATCTATATCTTGTGGTTTTTTGCGCGGCGTATACCATATTCCGGGAGAGGCCGACCAATTTTTGGAAGGCTTCAAAAAGTTTTAATTTTTTTGCAAAAAAGCCTTGACAAAAGGGAAAACGTCTGGTAAACTAAACGAGCTGTCCGGGAGACGGGCTCAGGGGAAGAGAGAGCGGAAAAGAATTTGAAAAAATTCTAAAAAAGGTCTTGACAAAGCTGAGCGCGTGTGCTAAGATAGCGACTGTTCCGCCCGAGAGCGGACGGGGCGAGTACCTTGTAAATTAAACAATGTAACGAACGAAAA
>CANRHK010000162.1 GCA_947630395.1 uncultured Oscillospiraceae bacterium | reverse complement strand
GAAGCCCCTTTGCGGTTTTTCCGGCCACTTTTTGGCGGCAAAAAGTGGCCCCAGGGTAAGAAGCAGAGAAAGAAAAGGAAAAAGTGGGGAGGGGCTGGAAGCCCCCGCCGCCCCATTTGTAAACCAAATATATTTTTGAGGTTGACATCCCTCCGAACCTGTGATAAAGTCAATCCCATCAAGATAAAGAAGAGAGGACCCCCCTATGGAAGCAACCGCAATATCCCGCCTCACCACGAGAGATTTAACTTATATCGCCGCCTGCACGGCCCTGCTGGCCGTCTGCTCCTGGATCTCCATCCCCACCGCCGTCCCCTTCACCCTCCAAACCATGGGAATTTTCCTCACCATGGGCCTCCTGGGCGGCCGGCGGGGCACGCTGGCCATCCTGACCTTTATCCTCCTGGCCGCCGTGGGCGCGCCGGTGCTCGCCGGCTTCACCGGCGGCCTGGGCGTCGTCCTGGGATCCACCGGCGGCTATATCCTGGGCTTTCTCCTTACCGGACTGGTGGTCTGGGGCGCGGAGAGGCTGCTGGGCAGCAGCCTGCCGGTGCTGGCGGCGGCCCTGGCGGCGGGCATGGCCCTGTGCTACGCCTTTGGCACCGCCTGGTTCATGGCGGTCTACGCCCGGACGGAGGGCCCCATCGGCCTCACCACCGCCTTCGGCTGGTGCGTGACCCCCTTCCTCGTCCCTGACTCCGTCAAGTTGGGCCTCTCTCTGGTCCTGATCCCCCGCCTCCGCCGCCATGTCAGATAACGCCCTGACCCTCCGGCCCCACCACGGCATGTGCATGGCCTACTTCGTGGGCCGGGGCTACAGTGAGGCATTTTCGGCCCACATGGCGGCGCTGCTGGAGTCACTGACGCCGGAGACACCGGTGGGCCTCACGGCGGGAACCGACGCCGTCTGCGCCGCCTGCCCCCACAACCGGGAGGGCGTGTGTGAAACGGCGGACAAGGTTTCGGGCTACGACCGGGCGGTGCTGGCGCTGTGCGGGCTGGAGGAAGGACAGGTTCTCCCCTTCGGCAGCTTCACCGCTCTGGTGCAGGCGCGGATCCTGGCCCCCGGCCGCCGCGCCGCTCTCTGCGGGGACTGCCAGTGGAACGCTGTCTGCGCCGCCCAGACCAGCCGCTGGGCGTAGATCCCGGCATGGAAAAAGCTGGAGATTTCGCTCTCCGCCTCCTTGACAGGGAAAAATAATTGGCTCATAATAGCGGGCGGGAGCTTTTCCGTCCGATTTTAATTGTGTTTGTGCGTAGGGGGAATACCATATGGAGTGGCTGGACAGTCTCAAAAAACAGAGCATCAAGAAAAAACTGATCCCATTTGTCATTTTTACGGCCATCGCCGTGGCGGTGTTTATTGTCTCCGGCGTCTGGGGCATCTTTCAGACGCTCTCGCCCAAGACCCTGGCGGAGCTGACGCCGGAGACGGCGGAGGGAGCCTATGTGGAGGACGATATCTACTTCCTCTACGGCGACTTCATTGAGGTGGAGCGCTACAAGGACAACCGCCCCACCGGCACCATCACGGCCCGGTACTACCTGGTGGACTTTGACGATGAGACCTACTACATGGCCCTGTGCGTCCACCAGGAGGACCTGCCGGAGGCGGAGGCCATGATGGACGCCTGCAATGACTATATGAACTACGTCACCGACGACCCGCCCTCCCCCCTCCATGTGAAGGGCACCGTCCGGGCCATGGACGAGGATGAGCTGAGCTACTACTACGACGCGGTGGACAGCGATCCCGAGATTACGGAGGCCATGCTGCCGGTGTGCCTGGACATGGGCCGCGTCCGCGGCCTCTCCGGCCCCACGGTGGTACTGTATCTGCTGATCACCCTGGCGTGCCTGGCTGCCGGCGTCTACCCCCTGGTGAAAGCCTGCACCGGCGGCTATCAGAAGCAGGTGCGCAAAACTCTGGAGGCCTCCGGCAGCCTGGAAATGGAGGCGGAGCGGGCCGCGGTGTTCTATGACGGCACGGAGCCCGTCTCCGGCTTCCGGCTGGGCAAGGAATTTGTGTTCTTCCAGATCGGCCCCAGCAGTATCCTGTTGCGCCCCTGGGACATCGCCTGGGCCTACCAGAGTACCACCCATCACCGGAGAGGCGTCATCCCCACCGGCACCACCTACTCCGTTGTGTTGCGCCTGATGAACGGCAAGAGCTACGACGTGTCCATGAGTGAGGACGCGGTGAAGTCCCTGCTCCAGGCCATGGAGACCGCCCTGCCCGGCACGGTTCTGGGCTACAGCAAGGACCTGGAGAGGATCTACAAGAATGAGCGGGAGAAGTTCTCCGCCCGCTGGGAGGAGAAGGTGCCCGGCTGCACCGGAAAAACCTATTCATCCTGATCACCGTATAGAAGGACCGGCCGCCGGAGGGCAGCCGGTCCTTTGTGCGCTTTTATGATTCCTTTGGTTCCCGCCGGAACTCCAGAATATCTCCCGGCTGGCAGTCCAGCACGTCGCAGATGGCCTCCAGGGTGGAGAAGCGGATGGCGCTGACCTTGCCGGTCTTCAGCTTGGAGAGGTTCACGTTGGCCACGCCCACCCGCTCCGACAGTTCCTTCAGCGACATCTTCCGGTCCGCCATCACCCGATCCAGGCGCATGATGATGGGCATAGGTCCACCTCCTCACAGCGTCTCGTCGGACTGCCGCTGGAGTTCCTCGCCGTATTGGAACACGTAGGACAGCAGGAGCAGCAAGGCCGGCACCAGGAACCAGGTGGCCTCGGTGGTGTGCTCCACCGTGTAGCCGGTGACCAGCCCGTCCGCGAACAGCTGGTTGATGTCGTACATTCCGAGCTCCGCCAGGGTGGCCGCGCCGCCCAGCACGGCGGAAACGAGGATGCCCGCCAGCGTCACCAGGGCCAGCCTTCTCAGGGCGGCGGACACCTGGGTGCCAAAGGGCTTGCCCTCCGCCATGGGCTTTAGAATGCGGAACATCAGCTTCAGGGCGCAGGCCGCCAGTACCAGAGACGCCGCGGCGCTGCCGACGGCGGCGCAGAGGAAGAGTCGGATGTTGCCGGTGGGCTCCAGGGGCCGGGAGAGCTGAAGCTTCACGGTCACAAGTTCGATGGTCATGTCCGCGGAGCTTATCACCTCCCGGAGAGACTCGCCGGGGAGCACAGCCGCCAGCACCAGGGCGGCCGCCGCGACAACTGCGCAGGCCACGCAGAGGCGGTACAGGATGCGGACGGTCTTATAAAGGACGCGGGCGGTCTTACTGAGCTTTTCCATAGGGAAAGCCTCCTTTTCTTTGATGGCCCCATCATAGCACAGAAAGATATGTTTGTCAACAATAATTTAACGATAAACATAAATTATTTTATCTTACAATTGAAGCCATCCGACACAGCCCCCGGCTTTGTCACACCCCTGGCAGGGCAAAGCGCCCATTCTTTCCTCCGGAAATGTAAAAAATTTATGAATAAATTCCTTGGCTTGCCCATTGCTTTTGTGGAAAAACCTGCTATACTTTAATTAACTGTGCGTATATCACGGAAGACCGGGTTTTTCCGGTATGAAGTGTTCCGGCCTGGGTAAACTGTACCTGATGGGCCCTATATAAACTGCGAGAGGTGTATTCCTTTGACAAAATATATGATCGAGGGCGGACGGCCCCTCTTTGGTGAACTCCACATCAGCGGCGCGAAGAACGCCGCCGTCGCTATCATCCCCGCCGCCCTGATGGTCAGCGGCCCCTGCCGCATTGAGAACATCCCCCAGATCAGCGACGTGGCCCTGCTGCTGGGCATCCTCCGGGACCTGGGGGCCAATGTCCGCTACCTGAATCCCCACACGGTGGAGATTGACAGCACCCATCTGCGCAACGGCCGCGTGCCCTACGAGTCCGCCCGCCGCTGCCGCGCGTCCTACTACATGCTGGGCGCCCTGCTCAGCCGCTTCGGCTCTGCGGACGTGGCCCTCCCCGGCGGCTGCGACTTCGGCGGCACCCGCCCCATCGACCAGCACTTGAAGGGCTTCCGGGCCCTGGGCATCCAGGTGGACACCCAGAGCGGCTTTGTCATGGCGGAGGCGGCCGGCGGCCGTCCCAGAGGGGCCAGCATCTTTTTGGACAAGGTCTCCGTGGGTGCCACCATCAACATCATGCTGGCCGCCACCCTGGCCAGCGGCATGACCGTCATTGAAAACGCGGCCAAGGAGCCCCACATCGTGGATCTGGCCAACTTCCTCAACTCCATGGGCGCCAATATCATGGGTGCCGGCACGGACGTCATCAAGGTCCGGGGCGTAGACCGCCTCCGGGGCGGCAGCTACTCCATCATCCCCGATCAGATCGAGGCGGGCACCTACATGGCCGCTGTGGCGGCCTGCGGGGGCGAGGTGAGGATCTGCAACATCATCCCCAAGCACATGGACTGCATCACCGCCAAGCTGGTGGAGATGGGGGTGGAGGTCCGCGAGGTAGACGACAGCCTGCTGGTCAGCCGCATCGGGCCTCTCCACCGCACCAACGTGAAGACCATGCCCTATCCGGGCTTCCCCACGGATATGCAGCCCCAGATCGCGGCGGTCCTGTGCCTGGCCCAGGGCACCAGCGTCATCACCGACAGCGTCTGGAACAGCCGCTTCCGCTACACTGACGAGTTCAAGCGTATGGGCGCCCAGATCCAGGTGGACGGCAACCTCGCCATCATTGAGGGCGTGGAGCACCTGACCGGCGCCCAGCTGGAGGCCTGTGATCTGCGGGCTGGCGCGGCCATGCTCATCGCGGCCCTGGCGGCCCACGGCATCAGCGAGATCACCAACATCCAGTACATCGAGCGGGGCTATGAGGACGTCATCGGCAAGATTCGCTCCATCGGCGGCCACATCCGGGCCGTGGAGGCTCCGGAGGAGGAGCTGTCGGTCAGCAGCGCCGGCTGAGCCAAGAGAAATATATTAGCCCCGGAACATCCGGGGCTGTTTTGTTGCCCAAAAGCAGCGTGAAGGGCCGCGCCCGATTCAAAAGGGATTGCGGCCCGGGAAACCGTTTGAGCGAGGTACACCATGACGCGATTCTGCTCCTTTGCCAGTGGGTCCAGCGGCAACGCGGCCCTGCTAAGCCATGGGGACACCCATATTCTGATCGACATAGGCATCTCCTGCCGCCGGATCTGCCAGTGTCTCCAGCGCCTGGGCCTGACGCCGGAGGACCTGACCGGCGTCTTCATCAGCCACGAGCACGCCGACCACATCGCGGGCCTGGCCACCTGGATCAAAAAGTACCGCACCCCCATCCTCTGCACCCCCGGCACCGCCTTACATCTGGAGTACCGGCTGGCGGGAATCGGCCCTCTGCTCCACCCGATAGAGCCCTGGGCTTCCTTTTATATCAGCGAGGACCTGACCGGCCTCCTCCTGCCCACCAGCCACGACTGCGCCCAGGGCTGCGGCTTCGGCGTCACGGGCCCCGACGGGGTGTTCTGCTTCTACACCGACACCGGCGTGGTGCCGGACCGCAAGACACAGGCGTACCTGATGACCGCCGATATGCTGGTGCTGGAGAGCAACTACGACGAGGACATGCTTCTCTCCGGCCCCTATCCCTACCAGCTGAAACGCCGCATTCTGGGGGCACAGGGCCACCTCAGCAACGACGCGGCGGCGGATCTGGCCCTGACCTGCGGGGAAATTGCCGCCCGCACCGTCCTTCTGGCCCATCTGAGCCAGGAGAACAACACCCCCCGGCGGGCGCTGGAGACCGTGGGCGCGCCGCTGAAGGCCATGGGGTGGGTCGGTCGTCTGGAGGCCCTGCCCCGGGACGGCATGAGTCCCATCTATACATTGGAGAGGGCAATATGCAGCGA
>CANRHK010000161.1 GCA_947630395.1 uncultured Oscillospiraceae bacterium | reverse complement strand
CTGTATTCGGATGTGCCTTGCCTCTGCGGCGATTATCTGGACTGACAATAGGGGCTTTTTTGCCGCGACAGTCACAACAGTTGAAGCCGATCTTACTTCAGCTCCACCTTGCCGCCCACATCCTCGATCTTCTTCTTCAGCTCTTCGGCCTCGTCCTTGCTGACAGCCTCCTTCAGGGTCTTGGGGGCGCCCTCGACGGTAGCCTTGGCCTCGGCCAGACCCTGGCCGGTGATCTCACGGACGACCTTAATGACCTTGATCTTGGTGGCGGCGTCAAAGCCGGTCAGGACCACGTCAAACTCGGTCTTCTCCTCAACAACAGGGGCGGCGGCGGGGCCGGCGGCCATGGCGGCGGCGGACACGCCGAAGACCTCCTCCAGCTCGTGAACCAGCTCGCTCAGCTCCAGGACAGACAGATTCTTGATCTCTTCGATCACAGCATTGATTTTCTCGCTAGCCATTTTAGGTTACCTCCTAATAATTTTTTCAGTGAAGTATTGGGGTATGCCGCTTACTCGGCGGCGGGCTCCCCGGCGGGAGCGTTCTCCCGCTCGACGACCTGGGAGAGAATGTAGGCCAGAGCGGAAATGGGCGCCAGCATGGTGCCGAGCACCTGGGCGCGCAGGATGGGCAGCGGGGGGATGGCGGCCAGGGCCATGACCTCGTCCAGAGGAATCGCCTTGCCCTCCATGAAGCCGCCTTTGATCTCGAAGCGGCCGTCGATCTTCTTGGCGAAGTCGTTGACCACACGGGCGGGAGCCACGGGGTCGTCGTGGCAGATGGCCAGGGACGTGGAGCCGTTGAGCAGGCCGTCCAGCTCGTTCATGCCGCAGTTGTTGACGGCAAAACGCAGCAGGGTGTTCTTCACAACGGCGTACTCCACGTTGTTCTTCCGCAGCTCGGCGCGCAGAGCGGTGTCCTCCGCCACGGTGATGCCCTTGTAATCCACCAGCACGCCGGCGGCGGCGTTTTGGAGCTTGTGGGTCAGATCCGCCACGATCGCCTGCTTCTCGCTGAGAACTTTTGCGTTAGGCATTTTGTGTGTTCACCTCCATGAGATTTTCCGGGATAGGTGCGTTCAAAGAAAACGGTCCCCGCGTCAAGACGCGAGGACCGTGCTGATTCTGCAATAAACCGGCAATCCTCGGCAGGACTTACGGGCCTAAGCCCACCTGCTGTCTTTGGAACGCAACAGATATTATATTCAAAGGCGGACGGTTTGTCAACCCTTAAATACCGTTTTCGGGGAATTTTCCCCGGTTTTGCTTACACCAGGCGGGCGGTGGCGATCTTCACGCCGGGGCCCATGGTGGAGGCGGTGACGCAGCTCTTGATATACTGGCCCTTGGCGGCGGCGGGCTTGGCCTTGATGATAGCGCCGATGAGGGCGGAGAAGTTCTCGTTGAGCTTGTCGGGGCCAAAGGACACCTTGCCGATGGGGCAGTGGATGATGTTGGTCTTGTCCAGGCGGTACTCCACCTTACCGGCTTTCGCCTCCTGGACAGCCTTGGCCACGTCGGGGGTGACGGTGCCGGCCTTGGGGGAGGGCATCAGGCCCTTGGGGCCCAGCAGGCGGCCCAGACGGCCCACCATGCCCATCATGTCGGGGCTGGCGATGACCACGTCGAAGTCGAACCAGCCCTCCTTCTGGATCTTCTCCACCATGTCCATCTCGCCGACGTAGTCGGCGCCGGCGGCGCGGGCGGCCTCGGCCCGGTCGCCCTTGGCGAACACCAGGATGCGGACGGTCTTGCCGGTGCCGTTGGGCAGGACGATGGCGCCGCGGACCTGCTGGTCGGCGTGGCGGGAGTCGACGCCCAGCTTCACGTGGAGCTCCACGGTCTCGTCGAACTTGGCGGAAGCGGTCTTGCAGACCAGCTCAAAGGCGTCCTTGGAGTCGTACTGGACGGCGCGGTCGATCTGCTTGGCGCTGTTCTGATATTTCTTACCTCTAAACATCTCTCAGGCCCTCCTTTAGTCACCCACGACAACGCCCATGGAGCGGGCGGTGCCGGCGATCATGCTCATCGCGGCCTCCAGGCTGCCCGCGTTCAGGTCGGGCATCTTGGTCTCGGCGATCTTCTGAATATCGGCCTTGCTGATGGTGGCCACCTTGGTCTTGTTGGGCACGCCGGAGCCGGACTCGATGTTGCAGGCCTTCTTGATGAGGACGGCCGCGGGAGGGGTCTTGGTGATGAAGGTGAAAGAGCGGTCGGAGTAGACGGTGATGACCACGGGGATGATCATGCCCATGTCACCCTTGGTGCGCTCGTTGAACTCCTTGGTGAAGGCGGGGATGTTGACGCCGTGCTGGCCAAGGGCGGGGCCGACGGGGGGAGCGGGGGTCGCCCGGCCGGCGGGAATCTGAAGCTTGACGTATCCTACGACTTTCTGTGCCATTTCTTGGCACCTCCTTGATAAAATGTGGTGGTGGCGGGGCGGCTTCCTGCCGCTCCTCCCACGGTGCCGTTATACGGCGGGAAATGCGCTGTTTTCGGTATGCCTGTCCTACTCGTTGGAGACCTCTACCTGGTCCAGCTCCAGCTCCACGGGGGTCTCCCGGCCAAACATGGACACCACCACGGTGACCTTGTTCTTCTCCGGGTCGATCTCCTCCACCGTGCCGGCGAAGGACTCCAGGGGGCCGTCGTTGATACGGACCCGGTCGCCCACCTTGTACTCGACCACAATCTCGTGCTTCTCCATGCCCAGGGCCAAAACCTCCTCCTCGGTGAGGGGGATGGGCTTGTTGCTGGCCTCGCCCACGAAGCCGGTGACGCCCCGGACGTTCCTGACCAGGTGCCAGGTGTCGTCGGTCATCACCATTTTAATGAGCACGTAGCCCGGGAAGACCTTCCGCTCCACCTGCTTGCTCTCGCCAGTCTCGGTGATCTCGGTGACGGTCTCCAGGGGGATCTGGAGATCGATGATCATGTCCTCCAGGTGGCGGTTGGCGACGAACTTCTCAATGGTGGTCTTTACGGCGTTTTCATAGCCGGAATAGGTATGGACCACATACCACTTTGCGTTTTCGGCCATCGTCTCCGTCCTCTTACGCGAAGATGTTCAGGAGGGTACGGATGAACAGTCCGGCCACGCCGTCGAACACCCAGATGCAGGCGCCGATGGCGGCGCTGTACAGGATGACCGTACCGGTGTTCTTGGCCACCTTGGCGGGGGCGGGCCAGACGACCTTCTTCAATTCGCTTCTCATCTCGCGGAACCAGCGGCCCCGGTCTTTCTTTTCCTTCTTGGGCTTGGATTCCTTCTTGACGCTCTTCTTTTCTTCAGCCATGATGAACGTTCCTTTCCTTACTTGGTCTCATTGTGGACCGTGTGCTTCCGGCAGAAGGGACAGTACTTCTTCATCTCCAGCCGATCGGGGTCGTTCTTCTTGTTCTTCACGGTGTTGTAGTTCCTCTGCTTGCACTCGCTGCATCTGAGGGTGATCTTGACGCGCATGCTTAACGGCACCTCCTTCTTGATGTTGCGGGCTTTCGCCCGCACTGATTGCCTCCCTGTTCCGGAATGGCGGTTCTCCCATGCGCCAGAAGCGAAAAAATGCGCACAAAAAGAAAGCCCCATTTCCACAGGTAAAATTGATGATACCACATCCCGGCTGTCCAGTCAACATAAATTTTTCTATTTACCCACTTTTTTTTACCAGCGGAATCATGTATAATAAGAAACTGCCGAATTATCGCGAGCGAAGGAGGACTGTCATGCCCATCATGGCCATTGACTACGGTGACGCCCACACCGGCGTAGCGGTCTCCGATCGCACCGGCCTGCTGGCGGGCCACACGGAGACCGTCCACACCAGGCGGCGGGAGGAGCTTCTCCGCCGCCTTGGGGAGCTGATACGGGAGTACGGCGTCACGGAGCTGGTGCTGGGCTACCCGAAAAACATGGACGGCACCCTGGGCCCCCGGGCGGAGAAGGCGGAGGCCTTCGCCAAGGTGCTGGAGGAGGCCTTCTCCCTCCCTGTCCGCCTGTGGGACGAGCGGCGCACCACCGTGGACGCCCACAACATCCTCTTCGCCGCGGGCAAAAACGCCAAGAAGCGGAAGAAAACCGTGGACGCCGTAGCCGCCGCCCTGATGCTGGAGGGCTATCTGGACTTCCGGCGGAGCGGCCGGTGACGGCCCCTCCCAATCCCTTTGCACGGAGCGTGATCTATGAACGAAAACAAAAGTCAGGTGAAGACCGTCTCCATGGTCATTGTGCTGACCCTGCTGGGCAAGGTCCTGGGGCTGTATCGGGACCGGCTGCTGGCGGTCCACTACAGCGTGGGGCCCCAGGCCAGCGCCTTCTTCACCGCCAGCCGCATCCCCCGGGTGTTCTTTGACGCGGTGTTCGCCTCGGCGGTGGCCTCCTGCTTCATTCCGGTGTTCAGCGAGTACCTGGAGAAAAAGGGGCGGAAGGAGGCGGACCGCTTCGCCTCCGGCTTCCTGACCGTGGTGGGGCTGGCCACGGCGGCGCTGTCCCTGCTGGGCATGGCCTTTCCCGGGCCCCTGGTGGCCCTCTTCGCCGACTACGCGGACCCGGCCACTACCGCTTTGGCGGAGTCCTTAACACGGGTGATGTTCCCCATCGTGTTCTTCTCCGGGGTGGCCTTCTCCCTGGTGGGGGTGCTCCAGTCCCGGGACCACTTCACCGCCCCGGCTCTCATGTCCGCCGCCTCTAACCTTATTATTATCGTCTACTTCCTCTTTCTGGACGCCCGCTGGGGTATCTACGGCCTGGCGGCGGCCTACCTCGCCGGCTGGCTGGTCCAGGGGCTCATCCTCCTGCCGCCCCTGGGGCGGCTGGGGTTCCGCTACCGGCCCCGGGTGGAGCTGCGCTCGGAGGGCATGCGGAAGGTCTTCGCCCTCATGGCCCCGGTGATGCTCTCCGCCTGGGTGCAGCCCATCAACCTGATTGTCAGCTCCCGCTTCGGCTCCCGGCTGCTAAACGGCGGCGGCGTGCCGGTGATGGAGTACTCCAACAACCTCTATCTGGTTATCGCGGGCACCTTTATCCTGTCGGTGACCAACGTGATTTTCCCCCGGCTGTCCCGGCTCACCGCCGGCGGCGCGGAGGGGGAGTTCCGGGACACCCTCCGGGGGACTCTGCGGGCCACGCTGTTCTTCGTCCTGCCCATGGCGGCGGGACTGATGGCAATCTCCCGGCCCCTCATCTCCCTGATCTACGGCGGCGGGGAGTTCGACAGCGCCTCCGTGGAGCTGACCGCTACGGCGCTCCTCTGGCTGTCCCCCGGCATGGCGGGCTACGCCGTGCAGAACGTCCTCAGCCGGGCCTACTTCGCGAAGCAGCAGGGCCGGGCGCCCCTCTTCGCCGGGGCGGCGTCCATCGCGGTGAACATCCTGCTGTGCGCCCTGCTCACCGGGCCCCTGGGCATCACCGGCCTGGCTCTCTCCTCGGCGGTATCCTCCACCCTGTACGCCCTGCTGCTGCTCCTGCCCATGGAGCGGCGGGGGGAGAAGATCCTCGGCGGCGGAACCGCCCTGGACTTGGGGAAGATGCTCCTGGCCGCCGTGGCCACCGGCCTCTGTGCGGCGGGGGTTCTCTCCGTGCTGGGACAGGCCCTCCCCGCCGGAAAGGTGGGGGAGCTGGCCGCCCTGGCGGCCTGCGCCCTGGCCGGGGCAGCGGCCTACTTCCTCCTGACCCTGGTTTTGGGCGTGCGGGAGGCCAAGCTGACCTTCTCCATCTTCAAAAAGCGGAAATGATATCTTTTATATTTCAACGATAGAGGATTGCCTATGGAACAAGTCAAACGTATCCTGGACGCCAGCTTTCTCTGGCGGGGCCTCATGGCCCTGTGCGGCTGGTTCGGCTGCCAGTGG